>CAZISU010000517.1:0-5133 GCA_964541935.1 uncultured Planctomycetaceae bacterium
TTTTCATAAGGGAAGGAATCTCCAGGTATGATGTGTGCTTGTGTGCACCATGCATTGCCGTAAAGTGATTAAAATAAGTGATTAAAATAAGTGATTAAAATAAGTGAATGAAATAAGTGAATCAAACGATTGGTTAATACTCTGATGAATCGATGGTCTCGCCGCCGTTGCGCGAGCCCAGTGCGTGGTGGATTTCCATGTCGATGTCGTAGTGGATCGTCCGTACCGAGCCGTCGGCGAACATGGCGTTGAATCCGCCGGCATGGGCGCTGCCGAGGCTGAGGTAAGCATCGACGCCAACGGTGTCGGGCAAGGGCGCGTATAGGTCCGGGTCCGATGGGTCTCGGAGGGCCAGGCGGGCGTTGTCTCCGTTGTAGCCGTTGAATACGCCTTCGTCGTCGCCTTTGCTGTTGCCGGTCATGTAGTTGTTGGGGTTGAGGTACTTTTCGGCGACCATATAGGTGCTCGAGGTGCCGTCGGTGATGTCGCTGACGCCGACTTCGCTACGTTGAAATATCATGCCGTTATACTCGCTGTTATTACCCCAACTAGAGTACGAGTCGTGGTTGATATATGTGCAAGTCGGCCGTCCAGCCGCGCCGGAAGCCAGCCATACGTGCCCGCAAATTCCCACGTAGTCGTTGCGTCCCAGGACGGGGACCTGGCTGTACGGTAGGCTGTTTGTCCAGCCGCCGGTTCTGGTATTCGTGGTGGGCACGGCAGTTCGGCGGCTGGGGCAATAGAACATGCCGACGGCCGTCTGGTCGCGTTGGGCGACGGCTTGTTTTTTCGATGGCATCATGGGCCACAAGAGGCCGTTGAACATGTCGCCTTTTCCCATCTCGTGCAGGTCGGTCTGCTCGATGAAGGGCAAGACGCTGTAGAGCCAGCTTCCCGGCTGGCTGCGTCCGAAGCTCATGTCGGGGTCGGCCGTCCAACCCGTCCCCCAGCCGCCGGAGGGGAAGATGCGGTGGCTGGACAAGTGCGTATGACAGGCTGTTCCCAGGTTGCGGAGGTTGTTTGCGCATTGTAGCCGCCGAGCCGCTTCACGCGCGGCCTGCACGGCGGGCAGCAATAGAGCTATGAGAATGCCGATGATGGCGATTACGACCAGTAATTCAACAAGCGTAAAACCGCCTTGTGTTCGCTTGGACCGAGACATGAAAAAGCTCTCCTGATTTAATTATGCTGCACGCAAAAAATTGTAACGTTCAAATCGATGGGTAGCCCCGATAGTCAAGCTATCGGGGCTACCCGAAATCCATCGATTATTGTTTTTGCAAGTTCTAGCGTCGTCGCCAGAACATCAATCCGACCAGTCCGCCCAGCAAAAGGACGATACTACTCGGCTCGGGGACCACCGAATCTATATAAAACCCCGCCGCGGCCGTGCTGCCGTTGACGAGGGCTTGCAGACCGATGACGTCGGGCGTGGCAGCTGTAGGGTCGACCGCCATCGGGGCCGAGGTTACACCGTCGACGGTGACGGTGAAATCCTGTCCCACGGTGAGATCGAGGCTGACGTCGTGCCACTGGTCGAAGTTGACGAAGAAAGGCGATCCGTCGGGCTTCGTGGTTTGAATCCAGGCGGAACCGTCGTGGTAGGCCATGAACATGTCGTCCGTCGCCGCGCCGTTCCAGTCGGCCCATGCGAGGTCCAGGTTATATTGGCTTTGGGCGGCAAAACCGAACCAGGTGTGGTGGTGGCCGTGAAAGCCCGTCAAATCCCGTACGAAGGATATAAAGGCCGTCAGGTCCCAGGCGGAGTCGATAATCTCAGTTTTGGTCGAGTCCATGTAGAAGGCGAAGTCGGCCACGACCGCGTCGCCGGGCACGGCCGGAGCGTTCAGAGCCATGATGGAACCCAGTCCGCGGTTGTTTATCCCATGGGTTTTTTCCAACATGAGATAGTTTTCGCCCACCCTGGCGCCAGGGCCGGTGGTGGAGTCGATTACCTCGACGTTGGAAACGGCCGGCGGGTCGGCAATCGTGTCGGCTTGCGTGACCGTTTGGTAGCCTAGCCCGACGATGGGCGAGCTAGGCGGGGCGCCGACCGATTCGGCTTCGAATCCACCCGAATCGAAGGCGGTTGTGCCGTTGACCGTGATGGTCGCGGCCGAAGCGGCGGATGTGAGCATCGAGATGATACACACAGCGAGGATTGCCGTAAATCCGATATGCTTGGTCATTGGTATTTCCTCATTAAAAGATGAATTTCATAAGTTGTAACACTAAGTTCTAGCGGCGACGTCGGATCAGCAGGGCGACTACCGACCCCAGCAGCAGGGCAATGGTTCCCGGTTCGGGAACGCTTGTGCCCGCAGCGCTACTGATGTTGTCGAGGTAGAAGCGGCTGTGCGACGAGCTGTCGTTGTTGAAGACTCGGAAGGACTGTACGTAATCGTTTGCCTTGGCACCATCGATGGCCATCATGTCGGAGGTGACGCCGTCGATGTCGAGCGTATACCCGAGGCCGACCGTGAGGTCGAAGGTCAGGTTTTGCCATGTGTCAATATCGGCGTACATGTTTTGCGTGCCGCCGGCGGTGGTCACGTTTTTCCAACCGCCCGCGTCGACGCTGTGGTAGCCGATAATCATCTGGTTTTCGCCGATGCCGGTGGTGTCGAAGTTGGCCGAGGACCAATCTCCCACCGGGAGGAAGGTGAGCCAGGTATGGTTGTTTCCGTAGGTACCCGTATAGTTTTTGGAGAAAGTGAAGCAAGGATAGCTTGCATAACCGGTGGTGCCCACATCGAGCGGTTGGCCTAGCGAGTCGACATAGACGGCCATTTCGGCGACGAGATTATCGAAAGTTTCGACGACGTTTTCCAGGCCCATCACGATGGAGCCTTGTCCGCCCAGCGCGGGCGTGTCGATATTACTCATGAGATACTTGTCGCCTTCGGCGGCGGCGGGATTGCCGGCCGCGGCGCCGGTGACGGAGATATCGTCGTTTGCGAGGCCGAAGATGCGGCGGTAGATCATTCCACCGGCCGGGATATCCAAGGGGGCGTTGCCTATGGCGACGTTTTCGAATCCCTGGCTGTCGAATTCGCTGGTGACGTCGGTGAGGTTATTGATTTGTACGGCTTGGGCGTCGGCCGCGAATATCGATACCGCCAGCCCAACAATAAGTAGTGTTGTAAAACGTTGCATGTTTCGTCTCCTTGTAATGTGTTTAGCGAATAACATTCCCATTGCGGCCAGAATCAGAGCCAGAGTACTCGGTTCGGGCACGGCCGCCGAGCCCGCTGCGCCGGTTTGCCAGTTGCTTGCCAGTATCGTGGCGTCGATATCGTCGACGACCGTGTCGTCGTTGAAGTCGCCCATGCCCCAATTGGCGCCGCCGGCTTGCCAATTGTCGGCCACTATCGCGGCGTCGGCGGCGTTAACGATGCCGTCGTAGTTGGCGTCGCCGGGAAGCTGGATATGCACGATCGAGCTTTCGTCGATATAAAATCCTGCCGCTGCCGTGCTGCCGTTGACCATGGCTTGCAGACCGACGACGTCGGGCGTGGCAACTGTAGAGTCGGCCGCCATCGGAGCCGATGTTACGCCGTCGATGTTGACGGTGTAATCCTGGCCCACGGTGAGGTTGATGCTGATGTTGTGCCACTGGTCAAAATTGACGAAGAAAGGCGATCCGTCGGCCTTCGTGGTTTGAATCCAGTCGGCCCCGTCGTGGTAGGCCATGAACATGTCGTCAGCCGCCGCGCCGGTCCAATCGATCCACTCTAGGTCCAGGTTATATTGGCTTTGCGCTCCACAACCGAACCAGGTGTGGTGGTGGCCATGAAAGCCCGCCAAATCGCGCACGAAGGGGAAAAAGGCCGCCAGATCCCAGGCATCGTCAACGATCTCTGTTGTGGTCGAGTCCATGTAGAAGGCGAAGTCGGCCACTACCACGTCGCCGGGCACGGCCGGAGCGTCCAGGGCCATAATGGTTCCCAGTCCGCGGTTGTTTATCATGGCGGTTTTTTCCAACATGAGGTAGTTTTCTCCCAGGTAGGCTCCAGGGCCGCCGCTGGAATCGATAACCTCGACGTTGGAAATCGCCGCTGGGTCGGCGACCGTGTTGACTTGTACGACCGTCTGGTAGCCCAGTCCGGTAGTGGGAGAACTCGGCGTGGTGCCGACCGATTCGCTTTCGAACCCGCCCGAGTCAAAAGCGGTCGCGCCGTTGACCGTGACGATCACGGCCGATGCGCTGGATGTGAGCATCGCGACGATACCCACAACGAGGCCTACGGCGAAGAGTGCCGTAAATCCGAGGTGTTTGTCCATGGTTTCTTCCTCCTGAGAATAGAATCACATAAGTAAACGAGCGGCAGGCCCGCTCAATACATGCTGGCGCCTCTTCCAGCCGGAGTGTGTCTTCTCTGATGTGCTTGCTTCCTGTCTGTTCCGTTGCTTGCAATGCGTACTGGACGCACTCTCCGTGGTTATTGTGCTAGTTTAACAGTCTTTCGCCGGGCCCAGCGATTGTCCGTCGCTTAGCCCCAACGGCATCATGATGTCTTCGCTGTCGTGGATGGATCGTTGCCCATTGGCGATCTCGTCGATCAGTCGCGCGGCGCGGCGGCCGATGTCTTCGCCGTCGATCACCACCGACGTTAGTCGCTGAATGATGGCCCCGCGACGTTGCTTGCCGCCGAACGACATCACCGAAACATCTTCCGGCACACGCAGACCTAGTCGTTCAATAGCCAAATAGACAATTTCACCCAGCGTATCATAACTGGTCATGATGGCCGTGGGCCGGTCGGGGCGCGAGAACAGTTCCTTGATCTTTGGCCACGATTCCTTCTCGTGTACGGCCAGGTCTAGAGAGTAGCCGTCACCCGAGAGAATCATATCGTCGCTCAGGTCGCCGCCGCCTTCGCGGAGCATCTCGCGCAAACCGATCATGTAGTCCATGGCCGAGTTCGTCGAGTTTGACTCTTGTGATGGCAGTTTTTGATATGCCATCGAAGTTATATACATGGCGACACGACGGTGCCCCTGGTTGAGTAGTGCCCGGCCCGCCATGCGGCCGACTTCGCGATACGGGATCGCCAGCAGCGGTGCGCGCGTGCCTTCCATGCGGCGGTGACAGAAGATGACCGGAATGCCCTGGTTCTGCAGCATTTCGAT
>CAZISU010000518.1:0-5128 GCA_964541935.1 uncultured Planctomycetaceae bacterium
GGGACTTCTGCCTTTGACCTAAGTCTCCGAAACACTCTTGGGCTGGGACCAAACACTGACGCTGGTCGTAGTTGTGCCCATCATTTTTTCGTGTTTATACATCGCCCCCGCGCGTAGGCCACCAGCGAATAGAGATCGGCCAGCAGGTTCACTCCACCCCTGAGCAACTCGAACCGGTCGCCCACCTGCCGGGCGAACTCGCGCGGCGTCTGTTCCGGCTCCCGCCTGCAATCGTTCTCGCGAGCCCAGGCCTCCAATGCCTCGAACGTGTAACGGACGATCTGCTCTGGTGGATGCTGACCGGCCATGCCCGAGGCAAACGGGTCGTGATATTCCGAAAAAGGCCGCAGCAGTGATTCCCCCGAAACTTCTTGCGAGACTACCTCGCTTGATAACTCGCGCCGACCGCGACGGGCGCGGCCATCGGATGGTTTTTGTTTGGACCTTCTTTTCTCCCGCTGTTGAGCATGTCGGCAAGTAGCTTGGCCTCTTCGATGGTGAAATCGCCGTTAATTTGGAACTTGGTTGAAATGGGGGCTTTGACGACGGGCGACGATACCATGTAATCGTCGATGACAATCGCCAGGCGGCGGTTGATATTCGCGGCTGTCAGCTTTTTCAAGGCCTTGCCGTCGGCCTCGCTGAGTTCACCATCGACGACCGCATTGCCGCGATGGTCCTTGCCTACGCTCGTCCGCAGGATCTGTAATTTATTCTTGCCCTCGGGCAGCATCTCGCCCGGTTTCCGCGAGAGCAAAACATAATGGCGACCTCCATATTCAGCGGTAATCAACCCGTCGTGGTGCTTGCCGTCGAACTCGAACCAGCCGTATTCCAGTTTCTCGGGTTTCTCGGGTTTCTCGGGTTTGTCGGATCCGGGCGGGTAGATGTCGCCGGTTGAACGAATGTAAATACTGGGGCCTTTGGGATCGTTATTTGAAAACTTATTTTTTACAAGATCTCGGATCTTTTGTAATAGAATCGATATGTCGAACTGGAACATTGGTCTTCCACTCATCTTCGGAGTGTGTGTAATGTGCAATTTGCCGACGATTACGGCGTTGGCATCTTCGTCGTAATTTATATTTGCTTGAATTATATCCTTCGAATTCCCAATATATTTGATTTGAAAATCATTTTTCTGCGTGAACCACTGAGGCGCCGGACCTGTTCTTTTCAGTTCTCTCTTGTATTGTTCGATTGTTTTCTTGTCGAGTGTTGTTTGATGATCCGCTCCAGTCGTCGCCGCACAACGGAATGTAAGTTTCGATTGTATTGGTGTTTCAGACGGGATGATGGTAACCGATCCCACACCGGCGGCTTTGGCAATCAATGCTGTTCTTGCAAGGCAACCAAAATTAGACCGAGCCCGACCTTGAATGACAACTCGTGCGTGTTCGTTTTTCTTTACAAGTTCTTCGCACAACTCGATGAGATCAGCCTTTCCTCGTATTTTTTCATTTACCCAATATTTGTCCAAGTGTTTGGATAATATTGGATGCCGACTGAGACCCACATAAATCGTCAAACGGCTCGGGTCATCGGTTTTTTCGCGGGCTAGAAATACATCCAGTTCGTTTTCTGTCGGTTCTTTGTCGAAGCCGCTTACAGGATTGTTTTTGTCTGATATGTTCAGATCGGCAAATCGAAGCTGCAACTTATCACCGTCGATCTTCCAAATCCCGCGTCGGAAAGTCTCCCAACTAAATGTGTGGGGTGTTGTTGTCGCGTTGAAAGACAAGCGAAGCGGAATTAGAAAATTAGCCGGCAGCACCATGCCATTTTCGAATTGCGGAGTTGCAACACGGACAAAGTACTCGAAAATCGAACCAGGCATGTTTGTGGCATATTCGCCGTCCCCCCCAAGCTTGGGAGCAAGCTTAGGAATACGTGAAAGACCTGTAACGCACCAACGTCCATCGACGGCCTTTTCATCGGGCGGGACAACGGCCTCTCCAACACGTCGCAGGACGAGCAGCTTACTCTGCCCGCTGAGTCCCGGCCAAAAAGAATCCGGTCTTTTGCTCCCGCGTCTGGTTAAGCATAGCTTCAACAGACCATTATCGCCAAAAGTATAGATGCCTTGAATTACGCCGCGGTAATTATCCTTGACATCTATCATTTTCAGGGCTGTTTCAGGATTGATGCAATAAGAACAAACGGCCGATATTCCATCCTTGCCGCGAATCTTGATCAACTTGTCGGTGAATGTAAACCGCACGGTCTCGGTTGGAATATTTTTAAGCAACGTTTTTTCTTCAACGGAAGAAAGACCGCCAGGCAGAAAGTGCGGAAAGTACGGGAACAATTCTTCCGACGGATTCTCGACGATCTCCCAAGTGCCTTGAATTGCTTCCTGGTCGGGCGGGGCTGCTGTGGAATTTTTCTTTTGCATTTCAACGGGTTTGGCGGCCGAAGATGTCGTCTTTGTCCGGATTGCTGTCGCGGGTGGCGCCAATGGCTTGTTGAGTTGTTGACCGACCTCGACGGGCTCGGCCATCGGCCGGCTTTTACTTGGACCTTGTTTGTTCCCGCTATTGAGCATATCGGCAAGCAGCTTGGCCTCGTCTATGCTGAAATCGCCGTTGATTTGGAATTTCGTTGAAATGGGGGATTTGATAACGGGCCTCGATACCATGTAATCGTCGATGACAATCGCCAGGCGGCGGTTGATATTCTCGGCGGTCAGCTTTTTCAAGGCCTTGCCATCGGCCGCGCTCAGTTCGACGTTGATATTCGGTTTCCCGCGACCGTCCCTCCCCACGCTTGCCCGCACAATTTGCAATCCATCCGTTTCGCTGGGCAGTATCTCACCCGGTTTGCGCGAGAGTAAGACGTAGTGGCGGTCTCCATACTCGGCGGCAATCAGACCACTGTAGATCTTGCCATCGAACTCGAACCAACCGTATTCCGGTATCTCGGGCTTGTTGGAGCCGGGTGGGTAGATGTCGCCGGTCAAGTGGTTGACTATCCTTGGGCCTTTGGGGCCCTTGTGTAGAAAATCTTTGAAGTGTTCTCGGGCTTCTCGCAATACTTCGACGAGTTCATTCGGAGCTAGCGGATTATTATTCTTGTTCGGGAAGAAGATGACATCGCCCGTATTCTGGTCTAATTGGTATGTTGCCATTGGGCCCACATGAGACATTTTACTTTGCGGGCGGTAAATAAACCCTCCTAACCTGAATGTCTTCAGATCGCTTCTGTATTGTGCGATTTTCGTGTAGCTCAGAGACGCTTGCTCGCCTTTTCCAGCCACCGCCACGCAACAGAATGTAAGTTTTGGCGGCTCTAATGCTTCGGACTGGATAAGAGTGACCGTTTTCACGCCGGCAGCTTTTACAATCGCTGCCACTTTTACAAGGGAGCCGTAGTTCGAGCGACCCAATCCGTGGACGACGACTTTGAGTTGGTCGTTATGCTTTACGAGTAGTGTACATAACGGTTTGAGTTCATCCTTTCGCCATCTTTTTTCGCCTACCCAAAATTCTTCATATGTTTGGCCTGTCTTCAATATGCTGGAATATACAAATACCGTTAGAGTGCCCGGGTCGTCGGATTTTATATTTATCTGTGGGGCTGGAGGTAACGTCGCAAATCCCAGTGCTTTATCGCTCTTCCTGTCTGGTGGCGTTATCGCAGGCAGTAGGATTTCGGCTGGGGACTGGAAGGGGTTTTTGGCCTTGCCACTATCCCGCAGTGGTTGTGTTGGTGCGTTTTTTTGATATGAGGGTAAAGGATTATTAGCTGGCACTTGCAGTTGGACTGGAGCATTCTGTTGAGGAGGTTGATGATACTGCGATGGCTTTGTAGCTTTGCCATTATTCCGCTTTGATTGAGTCGGAGCATTATACTGGTATGGGGGTAAAGGATTATCGGCTGGCACTTGTTGTTGGACTGGACCATTCAGAGGTTGATTATATTGTACAGGACCATCTAGAGGTTGATTATACTGTTGCGCTGGAACAGACTTTGGCTTTACGGCCGAAGGCGGTGTGACCTGCATGTTCCCTTGTTTGTCAATATTTACCTGACTGCCGTCAGCGACTTCGACGGATGTTTCTTGGCCGTTGTCGTGTTTGATTGTTATCAGTATCCCCGCCGCCAGGCCCAGTCCGCCGAAGAAGAAGGCCATGGCTACCAGCGTGAGGATGCGGCGGAAACGGCCACCTGAGGAGGCGGGTTGTGGAGCGGGAACTGAAGCGGACGCGGACGCGTTGCGGTCGGGTAGTGGCATGCGTTCGGCTTTTTCTAGCAGCGCGGGTAGGTTGTGGCCGGTGGTGAATGGTTCTAGGGCGGTGGCTACTTCGGCGGGGAGGGCGAAACGCTCTTCGGCTGACTTGGCCAGCATACGTTCGATGACTGCGGCCAGGCGGGCGGGGACCGTGGAGTTTAGCTCGCGGATGGGGCGGATGGGCTGCGTTTGGTGGGCGGCTAGTTTTGTTAGTGTGGCGGTATATTCGGTGGTGGCGAAGGGGGCTTGGCCGGTGAGGAGTTTGTAGAGGGTGCAGCCGAGGCTGTAGATGTCGGCGCGGATGTCGACGGTTTGCGGGTTGGCGACCTGTTCGGGGGCCATGTAGTCGGCCGTGCCCATGGCTTGGTTGGTGCCGGTGAGTGAGGGGGCGGCGTCTTTTGGTGTGGCTTCCCTTCGCTTGCGTTTCGGGTTGGTGTGTGATTCTTCTATAAGATTATCGGGAGACGCGTCGACTAGTCGGGCCCGACCCAGGTCGAGGATTTTCAGTTCGCCGTCGCGGCCGAGCATCAAGTTCGAGGGTTTCACGTCGCGGTGGACCAGCCCGTGTTCGTGGGCGTATTGCAGGCGCAGGGCAGTGCGGCGGGCCAGTTCGCAGGCGTCGGCCACGGAGAGCGGGCCGTGGCGGCGGACTAGTTCGCCCAGGTCCAATCCGTCGACGTATTCCATTATCAGCACCGGTGTGTCGCCCACCTCGCGGGCGTCGAAGGCCTGCACGATGTTGGGATGGGTCAGGCGGCCGATGGCCATCATCTCGCGCCCGAATCGGGCGGCCGCCTGGCTGTCGTGCATGCGGTGGCGGGCGATGACCTTCAAGGCCACCAGGCGGTCGAGCTTGGTGTGCAGGGCCTTGTAGACCGTGCCCATGCCGCCGTGGCC
>CAZISU010000519.1:0-5117 GCA_964541935.1 uncultured Planctomycetaceae bacterium
TTGTCGAAGTAGTTTTGGGCCAGGTAGCGGAAGTCGGGCAGCATGTTGCTGAAGTCGGGATTTTCGAACGACCCAAAACGTCCGGCCGACTCGTAGTGGATGGCGTATTCCAGTTCGCCTGCCCGCGTGTGCGGTAGCAGGTTGTTGCGGATGGTATTATCCGTCTCCGAGCCCGGCCCCCACCAACTCAACGCCCAAAAGTCGACGTTGCCCCGCCGGCTCTGATCGATGTGCTCTGAAATCACGGCCGCGTCGCGGGAGTCGTAACGCCCGATGGCTGGACCTTGCGTGGGCAGCAGATGGTCTCGCAGCGTCTTGTCGAAACGGCTGTCGTTTCTGTACCAAGGGTAATAGTATACGCCCACACTCGGCTCGGCCGAAACGGTCCCAGAGCAAAGCGTCGCACAAACCACAGCAGCAACCAGCATCTTCATTTTCGGGCCCTCTATTAGTTCGACTGCCTAAATTCCGTTTGTAGTACCACCTTCAGGCGGAATATGAATTATCTACTAGCCCGTCGCAAAAGTCAAACTTTCAAAGCCTTGTGAGCAGCCCATTAAAAAAGCGTCTCTGAAAGGCGAAAAAGCGTCTCGGGAGGGCGAAGCTCCTGCTGAGCCGGGGGTGGTGCGTGGCTCAGCAGGAGCTTCGCCCTCCCATCGATAATAACTCCTCTTCAACGTGCCACGGAGGATTTCCCACCGCATCCTCGGCGACACAATCCCAAAAAGACCAGCCCGCCGCTCAACAGCAATGCAATCGCCCCTGGTTCGGGCACGGCCGTGAGACTCAAAACGCCGTCGTCCATCAGCCGCGACGTGTCCCACACACACTCCGCTACCTCCGGCAACATATAGGTATGGAACTCCCCGGCAGGCACGACACCGCCAAAGTCGAACAGTTGCCACTGGTCGCCAAGCGAGGGCACGAACCCGTCGCGGAGTTCGATTTCGAATGTCCCGTCAAAGCTAACATCGATGCCCGCATCGAAGCCGATGGTAGATCCCCAATCGTTATCCTCAAGCCCAACGATCAGCGTACCGACCGAGTGAATAGAAAAACCGTCGCCGACGGTAATTCCCAGCGGCGTATCTGCCGAGCCATCATCGTCGGTATCCAACCCTTCATAATCCCAGACGCGGAAGCTCCAGATAAAGTTCAACCCATCGACGCGTCCGTCTGGCTTAACAAGATTCTTGGCAGAGAAGGCCGTAGTGTATGACATGTCTTTTGCCCCACGTGCATCGGCTTCGGAGAGCGAGGCGTTTTCGAAATTGACATTGTCAAGATTCGCACCCGTTAGGTTTGCCCTGGTAAGCTGGGCTCGTTCACAATTGGCGTAGGCAAGATTCGCGCCCGTTAGATTCGCGCCTTTAAGTCTGGCTTCTTCACAATCGGCGCGGGTAAGGTTCGCCCCCGCCAAGTTCGTGCCGTTGAGTTTGGCTTCCTGGAGACGGGCGCGGGTAAGGTTCACTCCAGTCAGATCCAAGCCGGTGAGCGTGGCTTTATTACAATTGGCGTAGCTAAGATTTGCACCCGTAAGAACCGCGTCGCTAAGCGTGTTCAGAAAAAAATCGGCACCGCTAAGGTTCGCCCCAGAAAAGTCCGTGCCAACAAGCGTAGCGGCCCTGAAATCGGCACCGCCAAGATTCGACCTTGAGAAGTCTGTACCGACGAGCGTGGCTTCGTAGAACCTGGTGCCAGTCAGTTTTGCATCCGTCATGTCCGCATCGGTAAGAGTGGAGCGTCCAAAATGGGTGTGGGTGAGGTTCTTTCCCGCGAAGTTCCAGCCTGTCAGGTCGTTGCAACCCAATTCGATATAACTCAGTTCGCCGGTTGCATAACTGGCTGTCGACTCGAATTGTGCTTGGGTGAATCCGCCGTCTGTTACTGCTCCGAAGTTAGCCTTGGCAATCGTGGCCCCAGAGAAAACCGCGTTTGCAAGTGTGGTGGCACCGAATATAGAGGAACCGAATTCGGCGCCGGTGAGGTTCTTTCCGGCAAAGTTCCAGCCGGTAAGATCGTTTTCGCTCAAGTCGACTCTAGACAGATCTCCGCTGGCATAACTAGCAGTCGATTCGAATTGTGCCTGGGTAAAACCATGCCTGACTGTGCGACTGAATGTGACCTTGCCAATTATACATCCAGCGAAGTTCACGCCGCTGAGGTTTCTGTTGTGGAAGCACCAACCGGTTAGATCGTTGTTTCCCAAGTCGGTCCCAACAAGACAATCGATGTCAGTATTGATGAGTCGTGTCCCCGATAGACCGATGACAGAATTGAAATTGGCCCCGCGAATATCGGCACCCCTGAGAGAGCTGCCAGTCAAGTTCGCTCCAGACAAATCAGCACCGGTAAGCCCGGCGTTCTCGAAACAGCTGCCAGTCAAGTTCGCTCCAGACAAATCAGCATTGGGGAGCCAGGCGTCCTTAAAATTGGCGTTGGCTAGATTTTTTTCAGCTAAGTCCCAGCCGCTTAGGTGTATTTTGCCTAAACCGATTCCGGTCAGTTCGCCTGTTACATAACTGGCTGTCGACTCGAATTTATCTCGGGTGAAGCCGCGGGTAGCCGTGAAAGAGGCTCCGGCAATTGTGGCCCCGGAAATATCTGCCCCGAGAAGTTTACTACTAACGAAAGAGACGCCAGTGAGGTTCTTTCCGGCAAAGTTCCAGCCGGTAAGATCGTTTTCACTCAGGTTGATACCAGACAGATCTCCGGTGGCATAACTTGCTGTAGATTCGAATTGTGTCCGGGTGAAACCTTTGTCGGTTGTTAATTTGAAGTTGGCCCCGGAAATTGTGGCAGCAGTCAAATCTACGTGGGTGAGCTTAGCTTCAGATAGATTGGTGTCGGTAAGGATCGCCCCAGTCAAGTTGGTGCGGTAAAGTGAGGCTCCTTCGAAATTGGCACGGGTAAGGTTCGCTCCTGAAAAATCAGCGTCTCCAAGGCTTGCTTTTCCAAAATCGGCATCAGTGAGATCGAAGCCGATTAGGCAGGCTCGTCCAAGACTTTTGCGAAAAGCGTCCATACCAGGTTCGGGCGTAAGTCCAGCACCATGCCAGCAAATGTTTGTAGAGGGCTGCTTGCCTTGCGATGGGTCAGAAGGATCGACCCATTCCCAAGTGTAAATGTCGGCCCGAAGTGTGGGCACAAGAACTGTTGTCAGTAACAGAACTGCGAAGACGGCAAAATGCGAATGATGTCGCTGTGGCATGGTTTGGAGCCCCATTGTTAGAGCGGGTTGTTAACTGGCGGTACGCTAGCAGAATATGCGCCCTGGATTATCAATCACCCGCTTTGTGATGTCAAGATCACTCTGGCCGCTAGCTTTTGCGGCCCAGCCAATACAGCGGTAGGCCCGCCAGTAGGGGCAGCACTCCCAGCAAGGCTAGCCAACTGGCGTAGTCTAGGCTACACCAGAGCATGTAGATGCAGGTGGCTGAGAAGATGATGGGCGGGAGTGGGTACAGGGGGATGCGAAAGGGTCGCTGGCGGCGGCCGTCTTTGATGCGGAGGACGAAGACGGACAAGCCCGTTAGGAGGAAAAAGGTCCAGAAGACTGGGGCGGTGGCTGCTAATAGGGTTTCGAATCCGCCGAAGAATTTTTGCCAGGGGAGGGTGGCCAGGCCGACGGCTGTTAGGCAGCGGTCGATGATTGCGCGGCCGGTGGTTGTGCCGATGGCGAAGACGAAGGAGATGGCGATGCAGGCTTGGGTCATGACGGCGGCGGCCGGGACCGAGGCCTTTTGATTCCAACGGCCCAGTAGGGCGAATACGCGGTGATCTTCGCCTACGGTGGCGTAGACTCGCGAGCCGGCGAAGATCATGCCGTTGATGGCGCCGAGGGCGGAGATCATAACGAGGATGCTGATGGCGTTGGCGCCCCAGGGACCGGTCAGGTGGGCCAAGACGTCGGTGGCGGGTGTGCCCGTCGCTCGGGCCGCTTCGAAACCCAGCACGGCCAGGTACGAGGCGTTTACGGCCAGGTAAACGACCGTGATGCCGGCGATGCCCACAAACAAGGCCCGTGGCAAGTTGCGCGATTGGTCGCGAACCTCGGCGGCCACGAAGACGGCGTCGTTCCAGCCGCCGAAAGCGTAGAGGACGAAGACCATGGCCAGGCCGAATTTACTGGTCGTTTCCCAGATGTCCATCTGCTCGGCCACGTTTTGCGCCGAGCCAAAATGTACTGCCTGTCCGCAGGCCACACCCACCACGATTATGCCCAAGAGACCCAGCACTTTGGCCGCAGTCAGCACGTTTTGCAGCGACTTGCCCACCATCACCCCGCAGAGGTTCATCGCCGAGAGCACGCCCACGGCGGCTACGGCCAGCCAAGCGGTCGAGGCCGGTGCCAGGCCCCAGAGCTTAGCTCCATAGTCGGCGAAGACATAGGCCATGATTCCTGTCGAAGCGGGTAGGATAACGGCCAGTTGGGCCCAACCGAACAGAAATCCCACCCAGCGGCCATAAGCGCGGCCCAGGTATTCATAGTCGCCGCCGTTACGTGGGTAGGTCGTAGCCAATTCGGCGTAGCATAGGCCGCCGATCAGACATAAGATTCCGCCCAAGAGCCACGCGCCCAGCGCATGCCAGGGCCCGCTTGTGTTCTGGAAAACCAGGGTCGAGGAGCGGAAGATGGACGTGCCGACCACGATGCCCACGATAATGCTGACAGCGTCCCAGAAGCCGAGGGTTTGGCGGATGGGCGGTTCGGTGTTTGGTGACTTCATGGTTGAATGCGACTTTGTCGAACAATTACGAAAATTTCCAGACAGGATTAACAGGATGGACAGGATAATAATCAGGTTGCGGTTTTCGGGAGGGCGAAGCTAGGCTGTGATAGCTGTCATGTCTAACGCTTTTTCATTGTCACGGCTACGCCTGCGCCTTGCATGTGCAGGAAGAGCGTTTCCAGAGCGGGGTTGCTGGTAATGGCTTTAGTGTAATTGGGGTCGGCCATGCGGCGGGTCATGTTGTGGGCGATGATCAGGCCGCCGGGCTTGATGCGCGGCAGGAGTTTTTCGAGATAATCAACATATCCGCGTTTGTCGGCATCGAGGAAGAGGATATCGATGGGCTCCTTGATCTTTAGCACATTCTTGTGCGCGTCGCCTTGG
>CAZISU010000520.1:0-5116 GCA_964541935.1 uncultured Planctomycetaceae bacterium
TACCGCTGCAATCGTCGTTGTTTAATCTCATCCGCGCCATGAGCGAAACGCTCAGCCGACGCCGAGTGCCGCTGGATGTCGTCACGGCCGCCAAGGTGGGACTCAGCGTGTTGTTCGACACCGCCATGCACGGTCTGGCCGCGGGTTCCGGTGCTGGCGATGTGTTCGCCGAGAATGTCGATCTGGCAGGCATCGACCCGCGAGATCGAGCCGTCGTCGTGCTGCAACAGGCCGGTTGGACCTGGACCTACGACCCGCGCCTCAGCAGCGACGAGGTCTTGAACGAATCGCTGGCCGCCGCCCATCTCCCCAAGGGAACGCCGGCCAACGTCCTGAGCATGAAAATCGTCTCGACCGAAGAACGCGCATCGACCGGCAATGTTCCCAACCCACAGCACCCCCGTCCGCCGGCGGTGGCCGGCCAGTTTTATCCGGGCACGCCCGTGCAATTGAACTCGGCCGTCGACGCGCTAATCGCCGACGCCGGCCCGCACGACCGCCGGGCCTGGGCCGCGGCCATGGTCCCGCACGCCGGTTGGGTATATTCGGGCAAGCTGGCCGCTGACGTGCTCAGCCGCGTGGAATTGCCCGAAAACGTAATCATCTTCGCCCCCAAACACCGCCCCGGCGGTTCGCCATGGGCCGTCAGCCCCAACACAAGCTGGCTGCTGCCGGGCACACGGGTCGAAGGCGACTCGGAACTGGCCAAGAAACTCGCCGACGCCGTCGACGGTTTCGAGCTAGACGCCACGGCCCACCGGGAAGAACACTCGGTCGAAGTGCAATTACCCATCATCGCCCGCATGTCGCCCGCGACCAAGGTAACGGCCGTCGTCATGCACGGTGGCGATTGGGAAGCATTGCAAACCTGCGCCGCACAGTTGGCCGCCGTTATCAAAGATCTGCCCAGCCGCCCGCTACTGCTAATCTCCAGCGACATGAACCACTACGCCGAGGACGAAGAAACCCGCCGCCTCGATTGCATGGCCCTGGCCCAAATCGAAGCCCTGGATCCACAGGCCCTGCTGGAAACCGTCCGCGAGAACCGCATCAGCATGTGCGGCGTGATCCCGGCCGTGCTGGTAATGGAAACCCTACGTCAACTCGACTGCCTCCAGCAAAGTGAGCTAGTAGGCCACACAACCAGCGGCGAAGTATCCGGCGACAAAGGCAAAGTTGTAGGCTACGCCGGCGTGTTGTTCGGAGATTAAGCGTTTTCAACGGGCTGTTAGAAACCGCCTTCGGGAATGATTTCGCCATCGTTCACGCAGGCCAGTCGTTTCAAAATCTCAAGTTCGGTTTCGTAAGGAAGCATGGTCACGCTGCCGTCGGCGAAAACAAAGTTCACCCCGGACGGGTGCGGGCTGCTGAAATAGAGGTTGTTGAACAACACGTTCTTCACGGCTCCCAGAGGCGCATTTTTTGCCAAGATGTAATACCCGACCTCTTCGGGTGAAGAGACTAATGGATAGAACATATTTTTTACGTTTCGTCCACAATACTCATTGTAGCCGTGTCCGAGCATCCAATGGCGGGTTTCGTGGATACGCTCGCCGAGCATTAGCGTGTGGGACGTTCCATCCGTTATATCGCGCACTTTCACGGCGCTGTCGACATACAAAACGCCATCGGTAAAGGCGTGGCCGCATTGCACGGTGGCCGGCACGGCATGGTTGCCGTCGTAGTTCGGACCGGCTATGCCCGAATAGTTGGAAGCGTACAATTCTTCAGCGATATTCCACTGGTCTTTGGGCGGTTGGGCCGAAGGGCAAGTGAAGTTGTGTTGAGCATCTTTGGCCAATTCCTCGTGCTGCCAAGGTGCGCCAACTAGCAGGTCGGCAAACCTTCCCTGCTCGATGTATGGGAGAATCGACACGGTCCAGCCATACCCACAGGAATATGCGCCCGTGCTGGGGTTTGTGTAGTGGCCGCTTCCAGATGGGAACGTGGCCAGCGTGTCGTGGTAACCGTGCAGGGCGAGCCCCAGTTGCTTGAGATTGTTGGTGCAGTGCATGCGACGGGCCGCTTCTCTGGCCGCTTGAACCGCCGGCAGCAAAAGCGCGATAAGGATGCCAATAATGGCAATTACGACCAATAGTTCCACCAGCGTAAACGCTCTGCTTGTTCGGCTCGACATTGCTTTATGCCTTTCCATCTCGATACAGGTATACCGTGGCAAAGTTTTTTTTGCCACGCCGTCAAAAATTTCTTACAATCATACTCTCCCTTTGACCCCGCAATGTTACACCCTTTTCTCAATTATTTCCCGTTAGCAATTTTCCCCGTTATCATTTTATCGTGTAACAAAACCTCTCTAGCGGGAGAGAACTATACCGTGGCGGACAAACAGCCATTAGAGGAATATTGCCGTGGATAAGCAATTGGCCGAAGAGAAACAGAATTTCACCGAGCTCTGGAACGAAGCCTACCGCTTGGTGGCCGCGTATACCTCTAGCCTGGTGGCTGACCACCACCACGCGGAGGAGGTTATGTCCAGAATTGCCGTCACGGTGATAAAAAAATTCCAACAGTACGATCCCACACGCTCGTTCGAGGCTTGGGCTATGGGAATCGCCAGGTTCGAGATACTGAAGTTTCGCCGCGAAAGGGCCCGTGACCGACATTTCTTTGCCCAAGACATGCTCGAGACGATAGGCGACCGTTGCTCTGTCATATTCAACGAACGAGCGGCCCAGCAGCGGACAGACGACGAATCGTTGTTGAAGGAGTGTCTGAAACAAATCCAAGGACGCGGCGCCCAGGCGATGACGATGTGTTATGGCGAAAGTCTGCGGGCCGAAGAGATAGGGCAACGGCTGAAGATGACGGCCGGAGCCGTGCGTACTATGCTGCATCGCGCCCGCGGCTCGGTGCGGCGATGCATCGAGCAAAAGAAGAACGAGGCGAGATTATAATGACGGATCATGTTCAACAAATTCACGAATACCTGGCCGCAGAGGCAAGCGACGAAGAATGCCGCCGCCTGGAAGCCTGGATGAAAGAGGACGAAAGTCACGTTGACCTGTTTGTACGCGAAGCCTTGCTGCACTACCAACTACGCGAGGCTTTGCGCGAAGAGTGTTCCACGCCTGCGCCGCTCGACGACGAGAAAGATCGGCATTCGGCCGGCGACGGTGCTGGCGGGGCATCTACCGCCGCCGCGCCCTGTTTACACCACGATGAAGACCAGCCGCCGGGCATGGATCCACTGCCGGATTCATCCGTTTTCCGCATCTGTGGCAATACCTTTTCATCGTGGCCGGCGCCGGTTTTCGGCACTTTGCTTGTAGCCTTGCTGGGCTTAGGCGGCTGGTATTTTGGGCTTGGCTGCTTGCCGACTTGTAAAAACGATGAAGTCGCAACCGTGCAAGAGTTGTCCGCGTGTAAATGGGACAAGTCGCGAGACGATTCTACGACTTCGGACACGCGAGTTTCTCTGGGCAGAGTGTTGAATCTGCTCGAGGGAACGGCGCGGGTGAAATTCGACTGCGGGGCCGAGGTCACGTTAACGGGCCCGGCGCTGATGAAAATCGACTCCGACATGGATGCGACGCTGCATCATGGCGATCTGTCGGTAAATGTTCCGGACGAGGCACGCGGTTTTCTGGTGCATACTTCGGAGATGGATGTCCGCGATCTGGGAACCGAATTCACCTTGAACGTGGACAAGCAAGGGCAGACGAAGCTGGAGGTTGTGGATGGAAAAGTCGAGGCCAGCTTGCCCCAAAAAGAAGATCTGCGAAAGAAACGTAACCTTGCAGAGGGTGAGTATCTACGCGCGGGTCGTTCAACATTGGACGAAGAATCGTCTTCGCAACGTCTGAATGTTTTTCGCGGCGTTAGAGTCGATTTTGCGACAATGCAAGGTTTCAGTTTGCTGGAAATAATCAACGAGAACAAAGACCGCTTCCGGCATAACACGGTAAACGAATGTCTTTCGGTCGATACGGCTTGGGGCAGTGTCTTCGGATCACAAGGGGCAGGCGAAAATCTCTTCCTCCTGCCGGCGCCGCAAAACGAAGACTTCGACGTGGTATTGTCGGTGGCAAAATTTGTGCCGCAACGAACTTCCGAGCACGTTGGTTTGTTAATCCTCGACGACACGGACAACTATTCCCGCATGATCTATGCAATGAGCACCGAACGTGAGGATAGGCATGTGAAATTCAATGTCGAGACCGACGCCGCTTTGGGGCAACCGGTTTGCGAGCCGGTTGATTTTGACAACAAATCGTTCCAGCTGCGACTGATGCGTCGTGGTTCAGAAATATCCGGCTGGTGGTCTCGCGACCGCAAGCATTGGAATTTGTGTCACAGCGCTACGGCTCCACACGCAATCCGACACGTCGGTTTTTATGCCTCCAAAGGACACCCATACCCCAAGAACGGAACCCCTTATCGGCAGGCCTTGATCGATGAATTCATGATTGAGATCAAGGAGTAGATGAGGATTCGATGCCCCTCACATCATTGTTACTGGCTGGCAATATCCACTAGCAGCGGTTGTATTGCCACGCCGGTAAATGGTGTGTTAAACTGGAGATATTGCCATAGACTCCGGCCGCCGGTCGGTCGGAGCATTTTTTATTTCACATAACTGTTCACACAAAAGGCGTTGCCATCATGTTGGTCGCTACGAGAACCACAATAGCCGTGTTATTATTCCTTTGCACGTTGTGCTCGGTAATTCCCGCGGGTGCCGAAACCGTTCTGGTCGAGGCCGAGAGCTTCGATCGAACGGGTGGCTGGCTCATCGACCAGCAATCCATCGAAGCTATGGGCTCGCCATACTTGCTGGCCCACGGGCTGGGCCGTCCGGTTGCCGATGCGGTGACCACCGTGAATATTCCCAGCAGCGGCCGATACCGCGTCTTGGCTCGCACCAAGGACTGGGTCGCGCGCTGGAAAGCGCCCGCCGCGCCGGGCCGTTTTAAGATCCTCATCGACGGAAAACCAACCGCACCCACACTCGGAACAAAGGGCGTCGATTGGGCTTGGCAAGACGCCGGAAGCGTTGAACTCAAGCGCGGCCAGGTTGAAATCGCTTTGCACGACCTGACCGGTTTCGAAGGGCGTTGCGACGCCGTGATCCTCACCTCCGATCCGGATGTCGTGC
>CAZISU010000521.1:0-5113 GCA_964541935.1 uncultured Planctomycetaceae bacterium
TGATCGTGTACGCGAAACGCAGTTTGTAATCGCAATCCAGTTCGATTTCCGTGCTCTCGGCCAACGAGCCGGGGCCCGTGTCGTCGCCTACGAGTCCAATAATGCGTTTGCGAAGTTGCCCGAAGCCGCTCATATGGGCTTCGTTAAGATAAATGCCCGTCAGCTTTCCATCGTCCGAGGCGGTCAAACGCACCTGCAGCGGCGGCAGTTCGTCGGGATTGGGAATGCCCTGGCTGGGGGCGGCCAGCGGCATCTTGATATTGAAATCACCCTCGGGCGCGACGATCTTAAAGGTCATGATGAAGAAAATCAGGAGCTGAAAGACGATGTCGATCATGGGCGTCATCATCAACTCGACTTTATCGTCGTGTCGGTTTGTATTGCGAACCTTCATTATTTGGGCGCCTCGCTTGTCTGGTTGGCGACGGCCTGTTTTGCCCGCAGGGCGAACTTTTCGAACCCCGTCTCTTGCGCGGTCTTAATCAACGCTTGTACGACCCCCGTCTCCGCCTTGGCGTCGGCGCGGATAATAATGGTAGACTTTGAAGGATCTTTGCCCATTTTTTTCAAAATGCTTTTCTCACGCCGCAATTCGGGCTGCAACTGCATGATCGAGAATTCCTGACCGTTGAAGAGCACTGTTCCCTGTTTGGTCAATTGCAGCGTCAGCGGCGACTCGAACGGGGCGTCGGCCGGCTTGGCCAACTCGCTCTTGGGCAAATGGATACGTTCGTTCTGATCGGCTTCGGTAAAGTTGATGAGCACCATAAAAAAGGCGATCAACTGGAACGTCATATCGATCATGGGAGTCATGTCGCCTTCGGCGAACGTGCCTCCCGATTTCTTTTGTAAACGCATTATCGCAACCCTCCGGGCGTCGGCTTCAGCCGTTTAATCAACTGGCCTTTTAATCAATTGGCCGATTGGTCTTTTTTCTTTTTGCCGGCGTTCGAGAAACGGCCCATCAGATCTTCGCTGACGATTCCGACTTCCAGAACCAGCCGTGCAACTCGGTTGCGGAGGATGTTGTAGGCCGCAATAGCTGGGATGGCAACGAACAGACCCACGAGCGTTGTGAACAAAGCCGTCGAGATACCGGCCGCCAACTCCGAAGGCTTGGGGGCCGTGGTGCTGGTGGCGATAACCTGGAATGACGCGATCATACCCTGCACCGTACCCAGCAGCCCGACCATGGGGCTGATCGTGCCGATCAGGGCCATGTAGCTCAGCCGGTGTTCGAGCTTCATGTTTTCTTCTTCACCCGTCTCCTGCATGGCCTCAATCGCCGGGCTGTATCCTCGCGAGAGCTTTGAAAGCCCAGCCGAAAGAACCTGGGCCAGGAACGACTCGTCGGTTTTCGCCAACTCGTAGGCCTCTTGATACTCTTTGGCGTCGAGGTGCTCTTCGAACTGCTCGATCAGGGCCACCGGCAGCATGTTATCGCGGCGGGCGGCCAAGAGATTCATTACAAACAGAGCCACCAGCGTAAAGGACAGGCCCAGGAAGACGACGCTGTAGGAAATACCCAACGAGTGGAACATCCACCCCAAGAGGCTTTCGCTATCCGCATCGCTGGCACTGGAGTCAGCTTTGGCTGCGTCTTTCTTTTTCGCTTCAGCCGCCGGCTTTTCGGCCTCAGCGGCCGGCTCGTCCAGCAATTCATCGTCCGACACGTCGGGGTCTACGTCCTGAGCCCAAGCGGTTGGCGAATCGATAACCATTGTGGCGGCCGAGAATAGACCCAGTCCCACAACCATCAGTGGTAATGAACACAATACCACGGGCAACCATCCCAATAAATTCCGACTCCGCATGTTTACCTCCAAACAGGCAATGCACTTAAAATGTGTAGCAAATTCGGCCGCCCGCTATGCGGGCCGACCCAGACTTAGTTTAAATTTCACAAAAACAGTTGTGTATACTAACCCGAAGCGCGAGCGAAGGGCGGGAATATCCGGGTAAACCTCGCGCCTCTCTTCGCTTGCGCTTCGGGTTAGTATTTGACACTAAAACCAAAACATCAGTACCTCAAACTTCCAGTTTACTTCGACCGTCTGTCAATGATAGGCTTCTTCCGGCCAAAATTGTTTACCGCTAACGGGTGGCCCAGCGGCTGTTTTTGTAGCGTTGCATAAGTATCTGCCGCGTCTGAACGGCCCGCTCCGGCTTGTGGACTTCGTTCCAAAGTTCGGCCAAATTGGCCAACGACTCGGCGTGGTCTTCTGGTGAGGAGAAATACAGCACGTCGACGTGCAAAAATGCCAAAAGTGCGTCGTTAGGCTTTCCGGCCTTGCGATGGGCCGTCCCCAGTACGTTATATGCACGGGCCAACAGGCGGGTGTGCTCGGGATCCGCGGCCACGATGATCTCTTCGACCAGTTTCACGGCCTCGTCGGTCTTTTTCTGCAGGGCCAGGCAGCGGGCTTTGCCCAGGCGGGCGTACATTTTTTGCGTCTCGGCCGCGACACTGGTATCCTTTATGGCCAACACGCTATCGAAAGCCTGCATCGCTTCGGCCGGTTTGCCTTCGGCCATGCGTGCGCGTCCGATAGCCACTTTGGCCCGCATTTGATAGTCGGGCCAGGGTGTTTTGGCCAGCTTGTCGTAAAAGGTAGCCGCCGCGCCGAACGATTTTTTGGCCACCAAAAGGTCGCCCACCACTTCGTTGGCCTTGAGCCAGTGATAGTTTTTGGGATAAGCCTTCGCAAATGCGTTGAGCAGCTTGCCGGCGGACTGCACCTCGCCGCTGCCCGAGAGGGCCAACTGGGCCGTGCAATAGGCCTTGTAGAAAGCGATATCCTGCTTGACCAGATCCCGTTTGGCTTCGTCGGGTTTGATTTTTCCCAAAGCTTTCAGCGCATCCTCGAAACGGCCGTTGTTAGCGGCCAGACGCGCCAATGTCAGCGAGTTCGGCGAACCGTCAAGGCTGATCGACACAATCTGATTGACCGGCACCGCCTTGGTCGCTCCACGCGACTTGACCGTCACCGCTTGGCTGGTCATGTCGGTGATTTCGCCGGCGATCGACTTACCGCCGGTCAGTTTCAAGGTGTCGAGCCCAAAGGCCGTCGTACACGTTCCCAGGCATACGGCAAATGCCACCGCAACCGATATATGCCTCATGATTATCTCCTCAGAAAAGTTCCGATTTTATCGAACACCGGTCGCAAGCGACCGGGCTAAACGTTTTTTTTCTTCGTGGTTTTTGCCTTGTTCAAACCCGTGGCCAGTTTGCCTTGCAGCTTTTGGATCTTTCGCAAGAGCGTGTCGTACTTGGCCCGCCACTTTTCTCCGCCCATTTTCGGGTAGAGCATTTCGAGACGCGTAATGCTTCTCTCGGCGGCCGCCAGGCCGTCTTTTTTCTTTTCTCTACGCAACATTAAAGCTGCTTCCATTTGGCAGACGGCCAGATTGTAGCGAGCTTCGTGGAAAACGTCGCGGTGTTTTTTCGACGAGGCCACGATCTTGGCGATCTTCAGCCAGCCCCACACGACGTTGGCTTGCATCTTTTTCGAGCGGTAGCCGCCCTTGATGGCCTTCAGGTAGCGGCTCGAATTACCCGGCGTGGCCGCCCAAGCCTGATAAGTGTGGGCGGCTTGCACCTGGGCGTCGATCATCATGTTCTTCTTCACCAAAACGCTGACCAGATACTTCATGGACGTTTCGTATTGGCCCAGCCGCAAGAGACACTTGGCCAAACGCAGGCGTATGCTGTAGACAACGTCCTGTCTGGGTGCGAAGTTCGGGTCGTCCTTGCACTTTTTCAGAATAGTCCGATACGTTTCGGTGGCCTTTTCGTAGTATTTCTCGGCTTGCGGGGGCAAGGTCAGCCCGCCCGGGTCGAATCCGGATCCCATGCCTAAAAACGTTTCGGCGACCCAGTTGAACGAGTTGAAGGTGTTACCCTGCTCACGCTGGGAGATGCGGTTGAGGAACAATTCGAAGCCGCCGGAAACGGCCGTCAGTTCTTCGGTTTTGTTTTGTTTGCGCAAGCCCTCGAGCAATTCTTGCAACTCGCGGCCCAGGCTAATGTAGATCTGTGTCAGCTTCGAGGCCGCTTTGGTATCGCCCTCCGAAGCCACGGCTTTTTCCAAGACGTCCATCGTCTTTTCGGCCTTCTCCAGTTCGCGTGCGGCCACATAGGCACGCAAGGCCGTTTTGTATGTCTCGATGTCGTAGCCCGGCTTTTGCGAGGCCGGATGCTTTTGTTTCAAAAGAGTATGGGCGCCGGTCTTAGGCTCATCCAAAACCTTCACGGCCTCGGCCGGCTTACCGTCGCGCAGGTGGATTTGCGCCAGTGACAGAACGGCGGCGAACAACGACGCATCAACCGCTTTGCCTTGACTATGTTCGATTCCCGCGGCCAGCAGTTTTTTGGCTTCGGCCATGTTTTTGGCCATCACATCGGCCGCTGGGCGCGAATCCTCTTCCAACCGTAAGCAGCGGAGATAATCGGCCCAATAGGCACGCCCCACCATAAGTTCGGCCTCGCCGCGGCGGTTCGATTCGGCCGGCACCTTTGCCAGGAAGTCGGACGCCTCTTGCAGATTACCACCCACCACCGCCGTGCGTAAAAGCATCATCCAGGCGTCGCCCGCCTCGGGACTGTCTGCCCAACGCTTTGTGATATAGTCGGCCACCTTGACCATGTGGACGTTGGCGAACTCGCGGCTGGGGCTGCCGAGGTCGGCCTGGTTGAACATCTTGGCATAGGCGGCCATGGCGGTCGTGGCAGCCTGTCTCACGCCGACTGATTCAGGATAGCGGGTGGCCAGAAATTCGCCCAGCACGGCCGCCCGATAAACATCGTTGTCGCTCCAGTACAGAAAGGCCAGATAGTAACGTACGACGTTGATATCATCGATCGACGTTTTCGGCGAAATCATCGTCAATGCCAACTCATAGTACTTGATGGCCTCGTCGCACTGCTCGGCAATCTCTTTAAGGTTCTTCGCGTGGTCCTCGGTCTTGCCCTCGGCCCGATCAAGCTTATTTTGTGCTATAATCGCCTGCATGCGATCCAAGGCCGCCTTGCCCCGCTCCCGCGCGTCGGCAAAAGTGGTCGGCTCGCCGTCTTCGGTTTTCTTTGCGCCGAAGAGCGGATCGGCCAGCT
>CAZISU010000522.1:0-5112 GCA_964541935.1 uncultured Planctomycetaceae bacterium
GCAGAGACTTTCTATCGGGAAGCGATAGCAGATTTGCCGACACGCGCGGCCCATTTCCATGCCCAGCTTGCCCAGCATTACGAATTGGGAGGGCGTCCCAGCGAAGCGATTGAACATCAACGCAAGGCGCACGAACTTTCACCCGCTAAACACGCCGCGCCCACGGGCTTGGCCGTCAAGATTCTATCTAACAGCACACCCGTGGGTATCTTTGCGCCGGCGGCTTCGAACAACGAGTAACGTTTTGCAAAATCATTCGTTACTATAGCAGTGTTAGATTGGCTAATTTCCAACTTTGCCCGGCCTGACAGATATAATGCAGCTTGGCCTCTTGGGGGAGTTTGGTATAATCCATCACTTGATATCTTCCCCCCGTATGGCGTTTGCAGATTACAATTCGTACTGTATGTGCAATGCCCACGGGGGCACAGTGTTCGTCAGGCCCAAAAAAAATCTCCCAATATCTGGGCCGGCATTGACTAAGAATCACCTTTTGTGTATAACAGGACAACGAACAATGAACCTTGTTGAGTTAGCACAGCGAATTAAGGCTCAGCGGCGAGAACAGAATTTGACCCTCGAACAGGTCGCCACACGGACGGGCCTGACACGAAGCGTTCTGTCGAAAGTGGAAAATTTCCGCGTGACTCCGTCGCTGCCGGCGCTGGGCAAAATAGCAGTTGCACTGGGAACGAGCGTATCGGAGCTTACCGAGGGCCTGGACGAAAAACCACAACTGGTGATAGTTCGAAAAGACGAGGGCGTTAAAGTCGACCGCGACAAGCCCGAGTCGCTGATAGTATACGAGTCGCTGGCTCACGACAGATACAGCAAGTCAATGGAGCCGTTGTTGCTGTACGTACCGGCCGGTACGGCTCGGAAAACAGCGTTGAAACACGAAGGTGAAGAGTTTATTTACGTAGTAAGCGGCCGTGTCGAGTTGGAATACGGCGAAGATGTTCACGAGTTGCAGGTAGGCGACAGTGTCTACTTCGACGGTCAGGTGGAACATCGTCTGGTCAATTCCGACACAAAGCCGGCCAAGGTGCTGTCGGTGTTCGGCAGCGGGGGCGGATAAGTTTTCATGGGGGCCACGGATTGGGAGAAAGTTGAATGGGAAGAGAGCCGGAATTAACGAGGAAAACGGCCATTTCTTATAAGACGGAAGAAAAAACCGTCATGCGGGGCTACGATCTGAGCGAGTTGGCCGAAGAAGGATATTCGTTTTGCGATGCAATGTTCATTCTCTTCCAGGATCGTGTGCCGACCACTAACGAAGAGAAGATGCTCAAGTACGAGATGGGCGAGTTTCTCGAACACTCTATGTCGCCATCGGCCGCTTCGGCCATCTCGGTAATCGCCGGCCGGCCGAACTTGCCTTGTGCGGTAGCCGCTTCGGTGATGACCTTTGGCGGCGTCCACGGCCCTGGCGCGGCCCACGGGTATATGATGAACAAGTACATCGAACGTGCCCGCGTGGAAGGCAAAACGCTTGACGAAATGGCCAAGATTCTCGTCGACGAGCACATGGACAATGGCAAGCCGGTGATGGGCATGGGCCAGCCGCAACACACCGACGGCGATCCTCGCGCGGAACCGACGCACGTCAAACAGGAAGAACTCGAAGTCGACGGTGTCTACCTGGAATTTCAACGCGCGGTGGAAAAGCACTTCCACGCCCGCCGCAAGGCCGACGGGCGTCGGCGGATCGGCGTGAACGTGGTGGGAGCGGGCAATACGGCCTTGTGCGATATCGGTTTTTCGCCAAACGCGGCCTGGTGCATCGGCAGCGTTTCACGGGCATATAGTTGTGCGGCCCACGCTCTGTACAACATGAAGAAGGGCCGCGCCTGGGCGGCATCGAAGGCCGAACCGATGGTGCAGATGCTCGACCTGTCTATGATCAAGTACACCGGTCCCGAAGACCGCAAAGTACCTAGCCAGGACGAACGACAAGAGTACGCCAAGAAGCAAAAAGAGGAAGGTGAGTACAAGCAATGGGTGATATGAACGGCAAGCCGATCGGCAATTTGGGCGACTCGCGGATGCCCTACGATTATAGTGAGCGTGAGTACGGCACGATCCCCAAGGACGGGCGCCCCACGTTTCAGTGGGTTTCGGAAATTGCTTATAAGAACGTGCATCGTATCGTCTCGCGAGGCTACGACACGACCGAGTTAATGGAACAAGGTTACGGGATTGTCGACGTATTGTTCGTCGACTTCCAGTCGCGTATTCCCACGCTTGAAGAAGAGAAGATGTTGAACTACATCATGATTCTCTGCCTCGAGGACGGGCTTTCCATTCCGGCGGTGATGGCGCGGATGGTTGCACAAACCAAAACGTTCCTGACGCAAGCTTGCGGGGCGTCGATTTTATCGTTCGGACACGCTTACGGCGCCTACAGCGAATTCGGCAATATGCTGGAAGACTATCTCAAACGGGCCGAGGCCGAAGGCAAAACCACGGCCGAGATAGCCCGCGTGCTGGTCGAAGAAAAAGCGGATAGCGAGGCCTTGGGCGTTTCGGATCTGATGCTCAAAGACCCGTCCGCCAAGCGGCTTTTTACTCGTGCCGAAAAGATGGGCGTGGCCGGCAAGTACATCGCTTTCACCAAAGAGATTGTCGCAGCCGCTCAGAAAAAGTTCGACTCGCCGGTCGACCTCGACATGCTCGGTGCCAGCGGCGCGGCGATGATGGACCTGGGGTTCACCCCCGAGGCAACCTGGGCGATTATCGCCGTCACGCGGTCGTTTGCCGCCGGCGCGCATTACATCGAGGAACTCGAAGGCGGAAGCTTTACACGGTTGGGTGAGGCGCTCACGCCCAAGGAGTTTTACACGGGAAAAGATGATCGCCCCGTGCCACCGCTGGCCGATCGCGACAAGATCGCCAAGTCGGCGCAAACGCATACGACGGACGAGTGGAAACAGGCCTTCGACGAGCGAAAGAAGATCCGCGGCAGTGGATTTTCGATTGAAGAGGAAATTGAAGATCCCAGCAAGAAGACGGGAACTAAAAGCGTGGGACGCTGAAACGGTTTGAGAATCAATTGTTTACACAATTCAAACATAAAATCAAGTTGAGGCTAACATAGATGGAAGACAATATCCAGGAAATGTATGCAAGGGCGCGGAAAGCCTTTGAGATTGTTGAACACTGGCCCCAGGAAAAGGTCGACGAGATGGTGTTGGCTGCCGGTTGGGAATGGCAAAAGCCGGAAACGGCCGAGGTACTGGCGCGCATGGCCGTCGACGAGTCGGGCATCGGCGTCTACGAAGACAAGGTGGCCAAGATCCAGAGCAAAACACGCGGCAGTCTGTGGGATATGCGCGACGCCAAAACCTGCGGCATTGTCGAGGAAGATACGGAAAACGGCCTGGTAAAGTTCGCCAAGCCGATGGGCGTGATCGCCAACGTTGTGCCTTGTACCAACCCCGAATCGACGGTTGCTGCTTTGGGAGTAAATATCCTCAAGACACGCAACGCCATGATCATCTCTCCCCACCCGCGCACGCAGGGCAGTTCGTATCTGACATGCGAGCATGGGCGAAAAGCCTTGCGCAAAGTGGGAGCGCCCGAGGATCTGATCCAGTGCATCAAAAACACAAGCCGCGAGAAAACCTCGGAACTGATGAGCGTTTGCGACTTTGCCGTGGCCACTGGCGGGGCTGCGCTGGTCAAGGTGGTATATGCGGCGGGCAAGCCTTGCCAGACGGTTGGAGCCGGCAATGTGGTTTCCATCATCGACGAAACGGCAGACGTCAAAGCGGCCGCCGCGAAGATCGTTAAATCGAAGACGGCCAACAACTCGGCATCCTGCTCGTCGGAAAACGCCGTGGCCATCCACGAGTCGGTCTACGACGAAATGATCGAGGCACTCAAGGCCGAAGGTGGGTATCTTTGCGATACGCCCGAGCGCGAAAAGCTTCGCAAGATGATGTGGCCCGACGGAACTCATCTCAATCGCGACGTGGTGGCCAAACCGGCCATGAAACTTGCGGAAATGGCGGACCTAGACGCGCCCGAGGGAACGCGATTCATCATGGCCATCGGCGAGAAGCCGGGCCCCGAGGACCGCTTCTCCGGTGAAAAAATCTGCCTCGTGCTAACCGTTTGGAAGTGGAACGATTTCGACGAGATCCTCGACCGCGTGGGCAAGATCCTCAAGTTTTCGGGCGAAGGCCACTCCGTATCGATCCATACAGAAAAGCGCGAACAACAATTGGAACTGGCGGAGCAAACGAACGTCGGTCGCGTGAATTGCAATATGCCTCATGCCATGGCCAACAGCGGCAGTTGGTTCAACGGCCAGCCCTGCACCGACACCATCGGTTGCGGCACATGGGCTGGCAATGTAACCAGCGATAATATTAACTATCGCCACTTCCTCAACTACACGTGGCTTTCCACTCCGATTGAAGAATGCATCCCCACGGACGATGAGATTTTCGGAAACTATTTGCAGAAATGGGGACGGGAATAGAATCCAGAAAGTATATATTAGCCCAGCCGCTTGCGGCGGTTTTGGGGCAGCCAATGATAAAAGCAGTTTTATTCGACTTCGGTCAGACCCTGGTCGATTCGGCCGACGGATTTCGCACGGCGGAAAAAAGGGCCCAGACCCTGCTCCGCGACAATTTGGCCTTAAATTTGACGGATGATTTTTCCGCCGAGATTTTCCTGGCGGAATATCGGCGGTTACGGAAACAGTTTCAGACTAATTCGAACTATTCACGCAAGTCGCTTTGGGAAGCCGTTTACGAACGCTTCGCACAACGAGCCGACCCGCGGGTACTCGAACAATGGGAGGAAGACTACTGGCAGCGAGTTAAGGGCATGACCCGTGTGTTCCCCGAGACGGTCGAGGTTTTGCATGAATTAGGGCGTAAGTATCAGATTGCACTGATTACGAACACCCAGGGCCAACCTCGCCGGGCCGAACACCGGCTGAGCGAGTTTCCCGAGTTGGAACGGTTTTTCGAAACCATTGTCGTGGCCGGTGAGTCGGACGTGGCGGCCAAGCCCGCTCCGCGTCCCTTTGAGATTTGTCTGGCCAAATTGGAAATACAAGCCACGCAGGCGGTTTATGTTGGCGACGATTGGCGAAAT
>CAZISU010000523.1:0-5111 GCA_964541935.1 uncultured Planctomycetaceae bacterium
TAACCTTTTGCGAAGCGACCGCACGGATCATCCGGACGAAGGCTTGGCAAACCCTGTAACAATGGGCTTTGTTCCGACGGAAATGCTGCTTACGCGTTCTGCCGACGCAGGGCATACCTGGACGGAACCCCAGCAGCTTAATCCACCACTGGTCGGGCCGGAATTCGAAATCTGTTCGCCCATTACGGTGCTTTCCGATGGTCGATGGCTGCTGCCCACATCCATGTGGCGCGACTGGGAAGGGAACCTGCCCAACGGCAATCGCATGGTCGCCTTTGTTTCAGAGGATCGAGGGCAAACCTGGCCGAGCTACATGGACGTGATGGCGGATCCCAAATCGCGTCTCATGTACTGGGAGTCAAAAATAGTCGAATTGTCCGACGGACGGCTACTAGCCGTAGCTTGGTGCCACGACGAGGTGGAACACAAAGATCACCCAAACCAATATGCATTAAGCAGCGACGCGGGGACAACGTGGACCGCGCCCGCAAGCACCGAACTGCAAGGTCAGACACTAACCTCGATCGAATTGCACGACGGACGTATACTCAGCGTGTATCGACGGATCGACCGGCCGGGATTGTGGGCGAATCTCTCCCGCCTTGACGGCGACCGTTGGATAAACACGGCCGAGCAACCGCTCTGGGGGCACGAAAGTACGATGGGCCTGACAAAGACGAGCGACGATATGATAGCGAATTTTAATGTCCTACGGTTCGGCGCACCTTGCCTGGCTTCGTTGCCCGACGGACGGATATTTGTGGCATTCTGGGGATACGAAAACGCCACCAGCGTGATTCGCTGGTTCAAGCTTGAAATTGCCTGATCGGATACCTGTTCATTTTCCTGAAGAGCTTCAGTGTGGACTTTATCAACGGGCTGCTGACAGCCCGTTGATAAAGGGTGACTTGTTGCGATGCCCCTGTCGCTTGCGACGGTTGAGCAAATATGGGATAAAATAGAAAGAACTTTTCGCTCAGCCCCACCCTCAAAGGATCCCACCCATGTTTACGCCTCGTACTACCGCCCTGGCGTCGTCTATTGTTGTAGTTTTCGTTATCTTAGCTCCCATTCACGCCTCGGGCGCCGATGGCCCGGCATACGCCCCCGTTGCAGCTAAAGATTGGGCCGCACGCGACGGACTGGGAAACGTGCTGGCCAAACTCAAGCACAACGACGAAGTGCGCATCGCCTACCTGGGAGGTTCGATAACCGCGGCGTCCGGCTGGCGGGTCATGACTCGCCAGTGGTTCTCCGACCATTACAAGAGCGACATTCACGAAATCCACGCGGCCATTGGTGGCACGGGCAGCGATCTGGGCGTGTTTCGCCTCGGGCGCGACGTGCTGCGGCATAAGCCTGATTTACTGTTCGTCGAGTTCGCGGTCAATGACGGCGGTGCCCCGCCCGAGCGAATCTGGCGTGCCATGGAAGGAATCGTTCGCCAAACGTGGGCAGCCAACCCGCGAACCGACATTTGCTTCGTCTATACATACCGCGTCGGTTATGAAAACGATCTCAAGCAAGGAAAACACCCGCAAGCGGCCGCGGCAATGGAAATGCTTGCCGCGCACTACGGCATTCCCACGATCAATCTGGCCAAGCGAATCGTCGAACAAGAACAGCAAGGCAAGCTGATATACAAATCCAACAAACTGGCCACCGACGGCGTAATTCGTTTCTCTACCGATGGCGTACATCCGCTCGAGGCGGGCCACCGAATATACACCGACATGATAGCGGAAACCGTCACAAAAATGCCCCAAGTGCCGGTAGATCATGGCCCGAAACTAGCCAAACCGTTCATTACCGATCACTGGCAGGCGGCTAAGATGGTGCCCATTACGTCCAATATGATCGATGGCGATTGGAAACAACTGCCAAGCGACAACACATTGGCCCGTCGCTTTGGCAACCGCATGGGTACGCTCTGGGAGGCAAGCGAGCCGGGCAGCAGCCTGACGTTCCGCTTTCGCGGCTCGCAAGCCAAACTCTACGATCTGCTGGGCCCCGATGGTGGACAGGTAATCATAACCGTCGACGGCAAAACTCGAAAGAAACCCGTCCCGCGCTTCGACAGCTATTGTACGTACCATCGAATCGCCACGCTTATGCTTGCCGACGGACTCGATCCGGACGCGGTTCACACAATACGAATCGAAATTCACCCCCAACAACCCGACCGTACGACCGTGGCGTTTCGTTTGAAGGATCCACAAAAGGAACTCAAAGACAAAAAATACCAGGGCACGCGAATACGCGCCAGCCAAATCATGCTGCTGGGTGAATTGGTCGAGTGAGGATGCAGATGGAGAAGAGGATTTTCAAGTGAGGCGGTAACGCGGGGACAAGCCCCGCCGCTAACTTTTTGTCAGCCGATGTTTTCGCGGTAGCTTTGACGCAACACCAGATCCAAGAGCACCATCGCGCTCATGGCTTCCACGACCGGTATCGCACGCGAAACCACGCAGGGATCGTGGCGTCCCTTCGCTTCCAGCACCGTCGCTTTGCCATCAAACGTAGATGTTTGCTGAGCCAACCCGATGGTGGCCGGTGGCTTGAACGCCAGTCGAAACACGATCGGCTGCCCGTTGGAAATTCCGCCCTGCACTCCGCCACTATAATTCGTGCTGGTCCCCAGGCGGTCGCCCTGCTGCACAAACGGGTCGTTATGATTGGAGCCGAACATTCTCGCGGCGGCGAAACCGGATCCGATTTCGAATCCCTTGGTAGCGGGAATCGACATCATGGCCTGTGCCAAAACGGCTTCCAGCTTTTCGAAAATCGGTTCGCCCAGGCCCACCGGCACATTTTCACAAACGCACGTCACCACCCCGCCAACCGAATCCTTGCGGTCGCGCGTGGCCGTCACCAGATCGATCATTCTCTTCGCCGCATCTTCGTCTGGGCAACGGATAATATTGCCATCCACCTGTTCTCGGCTAAGCCGCTCGGCGGTCATATCGCGTGCGTCGACATTTCCCACCGAACTCACCCAAGCCACAATGCGGATTCCGAAGCGCTCGCACAAAATCTTTTCGGCAACCGCACCCGCCGCCACGCGGCCAATCGTTTCGCGTGCGCTGGATCGCCCACCGCCACTGGCCGCGCGGTTACCATATTTCATCTGATACGTGAAATCCGCATGTGAGGGACGCGGCACGTCGCTCATTCCCTTATAATCGCCCGGCCGTTGATCGCGATTCTTGACCATCAGCCCAATCGGCGTTCCCAGCGTGACGCCATTTTCGACACCCGATAGAATCACTACCTGGTCCGCTTCATCACGGGGCGTCGTCATATCGCTTTGCCCCGGACGACGGCGGTCCAACTGCGGCTGGATATCCGCTTCGGCAAGCGATATATTCGCCGGGCAACCGTCGAGAATGGCGCCCACGGCCTTCCCGTGTGATTCCCCATAAGTTGTTACCGTGAAAAGTTTTCCTATCGTGCTCGACATCTATAAATCCTTCGGAGCTTAGACAAGACCATCGGGAGTGCTTGATACTAAATATAGATTATGACTTCTTCACATCATTACGGGAATGACCACCTCGGATCTTTTCGCGATTGCATGCTCACCCCGCACCGTAACGCTCAGACGTAACGCATTACCTCGCAGACACTTACGCTAACAGGCAGTAGAGCTTACCGAGTATTAATAAGAAACTTATAGCTGTTCTATTGTTTAACTGCCGCTAGTATTCACAAAAGAATCATTCAATGCGAAGGATAAATTTCAATGCCAATTGCCTCTAATCTAGGATTCCCCAGAGTTGGCCCCAATCGGGAACTGAAAAAGGCCCTCGAAAAGTTTTGGGCGGGAAAAATCGACGAAAAGGAATTGCAGGAGTGTGCTCGACGCCTCCGTAGGCAAAACTGGCAATGGCAAAAAGAAGCGGGGCTAGATCACATACCGTGCAACGATTTCTCGTTCTACGACCATGTACTAGACACATCTTTCATGGTCGGTGCAATTCCGTCTCGTTTCCAGAATCTTGAAGACGTAAGTGACTTGGGTCTCTACTTCGCCATGGCCCGAGGTGTCTCTAATGATCGGTCTTCAACAGAGTCATGCTGCCAGCATCATAACACCTCCGCACTGGAAATGACAAAGTGGTTCGACACAAACTACCACTATCTCGTCCCGGAATTCGAGCCCAAGCAACGTTTCAAACTTGCCTCGACAAAACCAATAGACGAGTTCCTCGAAGCCAAGTCCATCGGCATCCACACCCGGCCCGTAATTCTTGGCCCCGTGTCTTTCTTACTGTTAGGCAAATCGCTGGGCGGAAATAAGGATCCGCTCGCACTACTCGACTCGATTGTTTGGATCTACGAACAACTTCTGCAGCAACTCGAAGGCGAAGGAGCCGATTGGATCCAGATTGACGAACCGTGCCTCGTAACCGATTTGAGCGAAACTCAGCGCAGCGCGATTACCGACACCTATCGGCGGCTTTCCGATGCGGCCGACCTGAAACTTTTGACCGCCACCTATTTTGGCGACCTCGGCAACAACATCGACACGGCCCTGGGCTTGCCCGTCGATGCATTACACGTCGATCTCGTTCGAGGCCGCAATCAACTCGACCGGCTACTGAAATCAACACCAGAGCATTTGAGCCTATCCCTGGGCCTGATCGACGGCCGTAACATTTGGAAAACGGATCTGGACAATGCTCTTGCAATGGCCCGTCGCGCCGTCGATGCACTGGGGCCGGAGCGCATCATGATCGGCCCCTCATGCTCAATGCTGCATGTGCCTGTCGATCTCGATATGGAAACCGACCTGGATGACGAGTTGCGAAGTTGGCTGGCTTTTGCGCGACAGAAATTACACGAAATCAGCGTTCTCACGCAGGCAGCCTCCGGGCAGCAAGATTTGGTGGAAAACGATCTGGCCATGAATGCAGGCGATATCCAGAACCGCCGCAGCTCGATCCGCACCCACAATCCGGCCGTTCGGCAACGCATGTCTCAGGTCGAGCCGGCTATGCTCAGTCGCACAAGCCCCTTCGAAACGCGTCGCGCCAGCCAGCAGGAAAGCTTGTCGCTTCCGCTCTTCCCCACAACCACAATCGGCTCGTTTCCACAAACTCCCGAGATCC
>CAZISU010000524.1:0-5096 GCA_964541935.1 uncultured Planctomycetaceae bacterium
AGCCACAGATGCCGTAGGCTTTGCTCATGCTCTTGAAGATGGCAAGGTTGGGGTAGCTTGCCACGTCGCGTTCCAGGGTTAACTGATCGCAATCCCCGGCAAAATCAATGAAGGATTCGTCCACGATCAGTGTGCAGTCGTGGCTTGCGAGCTTGTTCGTAAGACGGATGAGATCGGGCTTGGGAACGGCCAGCGAGGTGGGATTGTTCGGTGTCACTACAACAGCGACGTCCGCCTCATGCAGAGCAGCTTCCGCAGCAAACTTATCGACATCCAACTGGAAGGAAGGAGCATCGAGAGGGAACTCGACGACCCGACCCGCCGGAGTTGCGTTCGCATATTCGTTGAACGATGGCACGGGAACGATCAGTCGTCCCGCGAGTTGGCCCGAGACAATCTTGATAAGTTCGGCGGCTCCGTTGCCGACCGCAATTCTATCCGATGGTTGGCCGATCAGCTCGCCAACGAGATCGGCAAGAACATTCTGGGCAACCGGATAGTTTAGGACCAGATCGCGGATGTGATCCTTGAAGTGGTCCATGACCGCTTCGGGAGGAAAATAGAGATTGTACAGATAGGCGTGGTCGATGAAACCATGACGCCAGTAGCCGCCATGTTGCCCGGAGATGAATTCGTATTTCAACTCCGGGGATTCAAAATTAAGATCGGTCATGCTTTTTCTATTGTTGGCCGTTTCCATCAGTTTTCTCCCGTTACAAAGCCCGGTTTGTGCCAACCGGGTCGACTGGACCTATTCGGCCCGGGGAAGTCCGGCTCGGGGAAGTCCGGCTCGGGGAAGTCCGATGAAGTGTCTGGATTTCGGACTTGCCAAGCTCGCGCCGTTGAGATGCCCAATCGGGATGCTTCGAGAATAGACGTTCGGCTTCATGCAAGTCCGCAAGTGTGTCGATTTCGTACCAACGGCCGCCGTCGAACAAGACTGGCTCGAACGGGAGGCTGCCGTCGGCCATCATTTCGGCGAAGACGGTCTCATAGTAGTCGTTGACTTTTCCCTCCGAGATGCGCTGGTCCAATCGTTCGGCAACCCGTCGCCAGGATGGCAGGGAAAGGCTATAGATGTTCACGGTCTTGTAGCGGGAGTCGTCGGGCACCTCGCTATGGCCGACGCGGAAGTCCGTGATTTGGTTAAAAGGATCGAGGCTCACCGTCGAGCCTGTCATCCAGGGTTGCACGCGGGCAACGGCCATCTTGTCGGGACGAAGCATGTCTCGCAGCAAGAACGGCTCGAAGATCAGATCGCACTCAAGCAGCAGGAAGGGCTCGCGGACTGCTTTGCGTGCAAGCCACAACGAGTAGATATTGTTGGTCGTTCGATAGCACGGACTGACGACGTAGTCGATCTTCAGGCCGTCCGTCCATGCGTCGAGAAATTCGCGGATACGATGCTCCATGTAGCCCACGACGACAACGAGTCGCTTGATGCCCCTTTGGCGTAAGCAGCGGACCTGTCGTTCCAGCAGCGGTACCCCGTCGACCTCCGTGAGGCACTTGGGCGCGTCATCGGTTAGGGGCTGCAGTCGGCTTCCCCTGCCGGCCGCAAGGAGCACCGCCGTTGTAATAGAAGTGTTAGAATGGTTACCGTCAGTAAAGTGGCTAATTCCCATAGTTATGGTATTTATGTCCTCTGTTTTTTCAGAAAGAGAGCTGTTGGTTGCCAAGCCTACTAACTCTCGATAAACTCGCGACTTTTCGAGAAGATGCCGCCGCCGTGTTTGACCCCATCAAGAATATGGCTAGCAGCCACACTATTAATTAGTGGGTGTATTCCGCGGGCGCACAGACGCATTCCCAATCCGAAAAGCACTGCCTAACGTAGGCAGATCCATTTTCCAGCACGCTGAGCAGAGCCCCTCGCGTCCTAAACGGAGAGCAGGGCAGCAAACTCGCTGGCGGTTGCGGCTGGCAATGATGAAAGGCCGGACAACCTCGAAGACCCCAGTTAATATTGGGGATGGACAAGATATGGGGACTTGACCGGAATCAGGGTTACCCCCGTTCCCGGCATACCCCTTCAGAAGGGCCGGCTTTGCCGCAACAGTGTTTATTATAACTGGTTTCTAACAAACTCACAAGTCCCACCCCTGCCATGGATTTACGGAGGAATTAGACGTTTTTCGGCCAATAATCCCCTTTTTCAGATCATTGCTGTTGCATTTCGGCCGGTTTTACGCCATAGGAGTTGTCACAAACGCGCAGTGCGATACCCCCCCGCTTGATAGACCCAGCGACACAGTTGTATGACCGTTTCTACCGATATGCTTTCCGATAGTGATTCCGACAACGTTGACAATGCTCCCAACAGAGTGGATCGCCGTGGCGGGCTGGGGTCGCGCAGCTTTGTGGGGTTGTTGGTTACGCAATTTCTCGGCGCGTTGAATGACAACATGCTGCGTTGGCTGGTGGTGCCCATCGGCAAGGATATGGTGGGCGAGGCACACGCGGCCACGGCCTTGTCGTTTGGCCTGGCCTGTTTCGTTTTGCCCTATGTATTGTTGGCCGCGCCGGCCGGGTATTTGGCCGACCGTTTCGGCAAGCGGCAGGTGATTGTGTCCTGCAAAGTGGCCGAGATCATTATCATGGCCTTGGCCGTTGGTGCGATTTACATCGGCAACCTCTATCTGATGTTCGCCATCGTGGCCTTGATGGGCGCGCAGAGCGCCTTGTTCGGGCCGTCGAAGTTGGGCAGCATACCCGAGTTGGTACACGCGCGTTGCATATCGTCGGCCAATGCCCTGGTCGGCCTGACCACGGTGGTGGCCATCGTGTTGGGCACAATTGCCGGCAACATGTTGTATTGGGAAACGCGGCCGTTGGGCTCGCACAATCTTTGGCTTTCGGCAGTAGCGCTGTTGGGCGTGGCGGTGGCCGGTTGGCTGGCGAGCGTGCAGATTATGCGTCTGACGTCGGCCAATCCCGCGCGTCGTTTTCCCTTTAATTTCCCGGCACAAACCGTGCGAGACCTGCGCACGTTGGCTTCCAGCCGCTCGTTGCTACGCGCGGCCTTGGGCACGTCGTTCTTCTGGTCGCTGGCCGCGCTGGCGCAGGTCAACGTCGACGCCTACGGTATCAAGGAACTGGGCGTGGGGCAAAACTACATCGGCCCGCTGCTGGCCGTTCTGGCAGTGGGCGTGGGTGCGGGCAGCGTGTTGGCCGGCATCTGGTCGGGCGGGCGGGTAGAACTGGGGATCGTGCCCATCGGCGCCGGCACCATTGCGATTAGCGCGATGCTATTGTCCGGCGTGCCTTCGCCCAGCACTGTCTCGCTTAACGATGCCTACGGACTGACCTGCGTGTGCCTGTTCTTTTTAGGCATCGGAGCCGGTCTGTTCGACGTGCCCTTGCAGGCCTTTTTGCAAGAACGCAGCCCCGATCGGTCGCGCGGCGTGGTGCTGGCCGCCACCAACTTTCTCACCTTCTCGGGCATGCTCGTCTCGGCCGGCATATTTTGGTTCTTCTCGAACGTCTTGCATCTCTCGGCGCGACAAGTCTTTTTGGTGGCGGGTGTGGCCACCTTGCCTGTGTTCGTTTACATCGTCTGGCTATTGCCGGGCGCAACGGTTCGATTCATTGTCTGGCTGCTGAGCCGTACAATCTACCGCGTGCGTGTCAAGAATATGGATGTCTTGCCTGAAAAAGGCGGCGCGCTTTTGGTCGCCAACCACGTCTCCTGGATCGACGGCGTTCTGCTCATAATCACTTCCTCGCGGCCCATCCGTATGATAGTCTGGGAGGATTACACAAAAGGTTGGTGGATTTCCTGGTTAGCCCGTGAAATGCAGGCGATTCCCATCAATGAAAGTCGAAAATCAGTTATCGGCGCGGTGCGAACCGCAAGAGAGGCATTAAAGAATGGCGATTTAGTGTGCATCTTTCCCGAGGGCCAACTCACCCGAACGGGCCAGATGCACGAGTTCCAGCCGGGGTTCCTCACCATATTGAAGGGCACCGGCGCCCCACTTATCCCCGTTTGCCTACACGGACTGTGGGGGAGTATATTCAGTTTCGAGCGGGGCAGGTTTTTTTGGAAATGGCCACAACGCTGGCCCTACCCGATATCAATACTATTCGGAAAACCTATCCGCAAGCCCGAAAACATCCAACAGGTGCGACGGGCCGTGCAAGAACTTGACGTAAAGGCAGCGAATATGGACAACGATTCAAAATTGATTCCCGCGCGACGATTCCTACGAAATTGCCGTCGCAGCATGGGCCGTTCCAAGGCGGCCGACTCGACCGGCATGGACCTCACCGGCGGCGAACTGCTCACACGCACACTCGTGCTGCGGCGGCTTTTCCGAAAACATGTTCTCGCGGCGGGTGAAAAAAACGTGGGCATTTTGTTGCCGCCAACCGTAGTGGGCATGATCGCCAATGCGGCCCTGTCCATCGACGGTCGCGTGGCCGTGAACCTCAACTACAGCGTGAAGTCGTCGGAGATCGTTAACGATTGCATTCACCAGGCCGGCATCCGCCACGTCATTACTAGCCGACGAGTGATGGACAAGCTGGACCTGGACCTCGACGCCGAAATCGTTTACATCGAAGATTTCAAGGGCAAGGTCACGCTGCTCGACAAGCTCGTGGGCGCCACCCAGGCGCGGTTGCTTCCGGTCGGACTGCTGGAGCGCTGTTTCGGTTTAACAAAGATCGACCCCGACGACCTGCTCACGCTGATCTTTACCTCCGGCTCGACCGGCATGCCCAAGGGCGTTATGCTCACGCATCGCAACATTGGCCCGAACGTCGATGCCTTTGCACAATTGCTGGGGTTGAACGCGAGCGACACGCTGGTGGGTATCCTGCCCTTCTTTCATTCGTTCGGCTACACCGTCTCGCTTTGGGCCCCTTTGATGCTCGAACCCAAGGGCGTCTATCATCACAACCCCTTGGAAGCACGGCCCATCGGCAGCCTTGCCCGCAAACACGCTGCCACGATTCTCTTGGCCACGCCCACGTTTCTGCGTTCGTTTATCCGCCGCATTCCCGCTGAGGATTTTGCCACGATCAACCTGGTGGTTACGGGAGCGGAGAAACTGCCCAAGGACGTGTCGGATGCCTTCGAGGAGAAGTTCGGC
>CAZISU010000525.1:0-2718 GCA_964541935.1 uncultured Planctomycetaceae bacterium
TCGAGCCGCAAATCGTGGCCGAAGGCGTGGCCGACGCGGTCACGGCCACGGTTTGGCGAAATACGCCCACCGATGAAGAGTTGGTCATCACACTCAGTAGCAGCGACGTGGGAGAACTCATTGCCCCGGCGACGGTCACCATCCCGGCCGGATCCGAACAGGCGTCGATCACCCTGAGCACGGTTCAAGACGATGTGGTGGATGGCGACAAGCCGGTAACGATCATCGCCTCGGTCGACGGATATACGAGTGCAATCGGCCAGGTGATTGTCACCGACCGCGACCTGCCCGACCTGATGATCGACGATATCCAAACGCCCGCCGAAACGGTGCCAACCGACTCGACCTTCGACATTACATATCGCGTCGAGAATCGCGGCCTGTCCGAGGCCGTCTCGGCCAACGCCGACCCGGACGCCGGGTTCGAGGGCTCTTGGACCGACCGCGTGTTCCTCTCCGACGATCCCTACGTCGGCAACGATATCCTCATCGGCAACTATACCTACACCGGCACGCTTTCGAACGACGACGGCTCCAACGGGTATCAACGCACCGTGGAAATCAACGCGCCGTTCGCCACGGGCGACTACTGGATCGTGGTGCAAACCGACCTGGCGAACCGCGTGCATGAAGGGCTGGAAACGAACAACGCCCGCATCACCGCCTCGCCCGTGCATGTGGCCGCGGCCTACTCGGCCACCGTGCAAACCGACGTGAACGTCGCCCCCGCAGGCACGCCCATCGAACTAACGGGCCAAGCCACAGACAGCCAAACGGGCGACCCGGTGGCCTATGCCCAGGTAAATATCCACATCAAGCTCCGCGGTTTCAATCGAATGATTTCCGCCGTTTGCGACGAAAACGGTAGCTTCAGTAAGACCTGGACGCCGCTTTCCACCGAGGCCGGCCAATACACCGTCGGTGCCTGCCACCCGGGCGAAAGTTCCGCTCCCGTGCAGGACAGCTTCACGCTCGTAGGCATGAAAGCCGAACCGCCCAGTTGCACGGTTAGCGTTATCGAAGGCAATTCGGCCACCAGTTCCGTCACGCTACGCAACCTCTCCGACGTCCCGCTTTCCGGACTCTCGATAGAAGTGCTCGGTGTCGCCGATAACTTGACGGTCGAGTTCGACTCCATCGGCACGTTCCTGCCCGGCTCGGCCACGCAGACGCTATCGTTCACCGTCACGGCCGAAGACGCCTCGCTCTTAACCAGCACCTTCACCATCCGCGTAAGCTCGGCCGAAGCCCCGTCGGTAGATATTCCCATAACCACCAGAGTAACCGCCCTGCAAGCCCGCCTAGTAGCCGACCCCGGCCAACTCACCGCCGGCATGCTCCGCGGCGATCAGACATTGGTCGAGTGTACCGTCACCAACACCGGCGGGAAGGCGACGGGCCCGATCGAGGTCATGCTGCCCGAGTTGCCGTGGATGCATCTGGCGAGCGATTCGATCTTGCCTTCCCTCGCCCCAGGTGAATCGGCACCGATAACGCTACAACTTACGCCGTCGAGCGATATGGAGCTAACCCAATACAACGGCAATCTTGCCTTATGGGCGGAAAGCACCGGCACCTCGCTTTCGATTCCCTATAGCTTCCGTGCCACCTCCAACCAGACGGGTGATGTGGCCGTGATCGCCATCGACGAGATGTATTACTATGGTGAAGGCCAACCCGCACTGGCCGGCGCTCGCGTCATTCTACGCGATGCACTGTCCAACGCAGTTATTCAAGAGGCGACCACCAGCGAAACGGGACAGGTACTTCTGGAAGACGTGCCGGAAGGCTATTACCGTCTTGAGCTGTCTGCTGACAAACATGATCGCGTGACACAGACGATTTTCGTCGATGCCGACACGATCAACGCCCAAACGGTCTTCCTCAGCCGTCAGCTAGTCGAATACACCTGGACCGTTAAAGAAATAGAAATCGAAGATCGGTATGAGATCATCATTGAGACCGAGTTCGAGACCAACGTGCCGGTGCCGGTGGTGACGGTCGTGGGCGTGATCGACCTTTCCAACGTGCCCGAGGTCGGTCAGATCTGGCAAACCGAGTTGAAGTTTACGAACCATGGTTGGATCGCCGCGCAAGACGTCGCACTGAACATCGGCACGCATCCCTTCTACACGATCACGCCGCTGATCACCGATATCGGTGAACTGCCCGCCAAGAGCGAACTGGTCGTTCCGGTTATCGTCCAACGCATCGCCGACTACGAAACGCTCGATTATCGTCAGACTGCTTGGATCAACGAGATTCACTACGACAACGTCGGCGAGGACGTGGGCGAAGGCTTCGAGATTGCGGGCATGACCGGCACGGACCTGTCCGACTGGAATGTCGCCTTCTACGACGGCCAGACGGGGCAGTTGACCGAGGTGATTAGTCTGCCGGGCGTTATTGGATACGAGGCCGATGGGCGTGGTACGATCTGGTTCGACAAGGCTGACATGCCTAACGACACGACGGGTATCGCATTGATAGCCCCCAACGGTCACGTCACCGAGTTCGTCTCATACGAGGGTATTATTGAGGCGGAAGACGGCCCCGCCAAAGGTCGACGCTCGAACGACATGGGCGTCACTGAAGATGATTCGACTCCAATCGGCCTGTCACTACAGCGTACAGGCGCCGACCAATACGGCGCCAATTCAAGCTGGGCAATCGCGGAGCACACGCATACAACAATCTCCTTGGTTTTTGCTTCGCGGG
>CAZISU010000525.1:2728-5094 GCA_964541935.1 uncultured Planctomycetaceae bacterium
CGCTTCCGGAAATGAAGCGAATGGGGTCACGAGGTGCAACACCGCCTCCACCGGATGTGTCTTGCGATATACCCGCATCACACGATTGGTCTTACATCTGCGGAGAGAAGGTTAACAAGAGCGGTGCCATCCCGGTCATCAATATCGATGCCAATTGTGGTGGCGGTGGCGGTGGCGGTGGCGGTGGCGGTGGCGGTGGCGGTGGCTACTGGATTCCAACACCATCAGGAGGGTCTGTTTTTATTGTTGTATCATCCGCTTGCGAGTGCGATCCTGCAACATTTAAAGAGAAGGATCTCTTAGGCATTGACTTCGGCAAATTTTTCAAGCCTGTCACAGATGCAGTAAATAACCTATTGCAATTCACCATACTTCCTCCCAAGTTTGGCATAACGGCAAAGGGAGGCATTAGAACCTGCTGCAGATGCGATGGCGTAGTGGACGTAGAGTCGTATGCGACCGCTGGTGGTAGCCTTGCGGCAATTGTCGGCCTCGGTAGGGAATTTGAACAGGAATTTGGAGTAGGCGCGGTAGGTTTTGGTTCCGCGAAAGCTCAGATTGGTCTCTACGTAAAACCAGAGGTTTCTGCATCAGGAACTTTATCCAGCAATTGTGGAGCCACACCAACGATTTCGCATACCGGAGGGCTTCAAGTAAACGCTTTTAATGGGGTTAGCGGAACCGCAACAATTCAACCACGAATTGGTCCAGTAAGTGGTCCCAAGCTTTGGGAAGGAAATGTTGGCGCAAAAGAAGTTCTCCTATATAAATACGAAAAAAAAGGAGATGATCCTTGTGCCCCTGTTGACTTCCAAAAAATGGCTCAAACAGTTAAAACAGCTCAAGAACTTGTTGCTCTAGCAAGCCAACTTCCGGGAACGTTCAAATGGAATTTTTTCAGCGAAGGTGTATGGGTTGAGGGAGAAGTCGAGTATGAAGGTGAAATGTATTCCATTGCAGATGATCCAAATACAGAGGAGATTGAAACTCGTGTTTATCTAGTTGAACCATATGAACAACTTGGTTCAAATCTAGGTACTGCTGCAAGTTTGGTTAACTGGTCAGAAGAGTATGTGGTCACGCTAGGTATTTTTGATATGCCCATCGAAAATTTAATCAATCTTGCTGTGGAATCAGCTTCTTCGAGCCAAACCGCAGCAATGCAGCCACAAGTAAAATCTATTGCATCTGATACCTCAGTGGGAGAGGGCGTTTGTGCTACTGTTAAAATCAATGTGGAACAGCAAGCAGTTATTACTCGAACTGGTTTCGAGGCGTCCCTTAATATAATAAATAATCATGATCAAATACCTATTGAAAACCTAGGTGTACAAGTATACATAACCACATCAAGCGGCAATGTGGCAAACGACCTCTTTGGGGTATATTCTCCGCGATTGAAGAATATCACTGCCGTGGACGGTACCGGTTTGCTTCAAGCCAATACTAACGGATCTGCAACTTGGCTAATTCTCCCAACTGAAGAAGCAGCCCCTCTGGAAAATACTGAGTATTGGATCGGCGGCTTAATGGAATACGATCTTCATGGAACTCATTATGTCGTGCCAATAGAGGGAGTTCGGGTAACTGTTATGCCAGATGCCGCCCTCAACCTCGACTATTTCTGGCAACGCGACGTCATCGCCGACGATCCCCGGACCGAAGAGGTTGAACCGTCCGTCCCGTTCGAGCTTGCCGTGTTGATCCAAAACTACGGTGCCGGCCAGGCAACGAATCTGCGAATCGAATCGTCGCAGCCGCAAATTGTCGAAAATGAGAAGGGGCTTTTGATCGATTTCAATATCATTGGCTCCGAGATCGACGGGCAGGCCATGCAGCCGAGTCTGAATCTGGACTTTGGCGATATCGACCCCGGCGATACGACCATCGGCCGCTGGTTCATGACCTCCAGCCTTATGGGGCATTTTACCGAGTATGAGGCCACCTTCCGGCATATCGACGGGCTGGGCGACGATCGGTTGAGCCTGATCAAAGACGTGGATATTCATGAACTGATTCATACAGTCTCGGCCTATGGCGATTATGAAGATGGCAAGAGTGATTTCCTGGTCAATGAGTTGGCCGACTCGCTCGACTTACCCGACACGCTCTACCTTTCCGACGGCAGCGTGATGGACGTGGCCCAGGCGACTAACGTTCTGGCAGACGGCAGTGTTAACGCCGACGATTACGTCATTGAACTGACAGCCGACATGACCGAGGGCTGGAACTACCTGCGGGTGGACGACCCGGGCGCGGCTGACTACCAGGTGACTCGCTTGGTTCGCATCGACGAAGACGGTCGAGAAATCGACCTGCCAATGGACAATGTCTGGCAAACGGCCTACACGTTCATTGGCGGCGGA
>CAZISU010000526.1:0-5067 GCA_964541935.1 uncultured Planctomycetaceae bacterium
CCGGCCTGGGCCATCTTGCAAAAGAACAATCTGGCGGTCGCGCCGGAACCGGCGGGCGCCGCACGAGAGGTTTTCATGGTTCGCCCCGCAAGCGGCAAGCCGCTGGGGCGACTTGCCGAATTGCAATGGTCGATGGCGGATAAGTTTTAAGATCTTATACGCGTATTAGCCGGCGAACAAAATAGCGCCCAGCCCGATTAGCAACATCAGGACGGCAATGCCACCAACCAGACCCATCATGAACGTTTGGTTATGACGCAGGCTGTCCGACATGCGGTCCTGTAAATCATCAGCCAACTCGACATTGCCCGACGCCTCGGCCCACTCGGTTGGGCATGTCATCAGAGTAGGGTCGACGACGACTTCGAGTTCTTCGTCTAAAAGGTCCATTAAGCCCGAACGGGCTGCAACGGCAACAACATCTCCACATTGGCACTTGAACCGCTTTCCCCCCAGTTCGTCTTTAACCTGATACCCCTTACCGCACTTTGGGCACTGCACTGCGATGGACATATAGCCTCCTGGTCCACTGTATGAGCTCATTCAACTGAGCAAAGTCTCGCTGTTCCAAGAAAATGACGCAGAGAATGCGGACCTTCCGCACATGAACGCCAAATCTCTCTGTTCCACTATTTCTTCTGTTCCACTGTTTGCTGACGCTGAATTGAAGACGCGCCAAACAAATTTGATTATAGCAGTACCAAAAAAACACGTCAACGATTTCACTTACCTTCGGATTCACAAAAAGTGCAAAATTTTACAGAGGGTTTTTCTTTAACCATCCATACTAGACACTCAGGATAACGGGAATGATGCCAGATACCCTTGCTGTGATAGCACTTAGGACGACTCTGCCTACCTGCCTAAACCTCGGGCGAGCCTGCTTAAATAATGGGCTGCTCAACATTTAAGCAAGCGGCCGTTCCTTGACTGGCCCTGCAAAATTCATACAAAACACCGGGCTAGCCCTTCATTCGAGGAAATATCGTGAGTCAATCGCCGTCAGTCACTATCGAGAAAACCCAAACCGTGCTCGACGTTGCCAGAGCACTTTATCGTCAGCACCCCGACTGGGTTGTTTTTTTTCGCGAGGTTTTGGGCCTAGAAGGGCTAGTCCGCCAAGCCTTTCCCTCGTCCGAGGAAATGGCCCGCTTCGAGCAATCGCCCGCCGGTGAAGAGATCCAGCAGATGCTCAAGCAACTTCGTGAAAAGCCCGCCTCGCCGACAAAAGCACCCGAGCCGATCCAGATGATTACCGTGCGGCTACCCCGCAGTCTGCACAACACCCTGCGAGAAGAAGCTCAAGAGCGTAGCACGAGCCTCAATAAGCTCTGCATCTCGAAGCTTTTGCAGGCCATCGACGAACAGCTCGTGCCCAAAGACGAAATGATTGCACCAGGCGGGCATAAGACTAAATAGAATGGGGCAAAATAGGATGGAGCGAGCCTGTAAGCCGGGTTCTGTCCACTGCCGACGGATGTCGGCCGTGCGACGGCCATTTCTCTAGGAGGCCGGTTACCCGACCCCTCTATCGGTCTACCCGGAAGTCGATAGCGGGCCGAACAAACCCGCGTGACGACCGGACGAAACGCCCGGCGGCCACTGCTCCCTGTTTAACCTTTCTCCCGGTGGGGTTTACCTAGCCGGACTGGTCACCCAATCCGCTGGTGAGCTCTTACCTCACCGTTTCACCCTTACCGCGCCGAGATAAATCCCAGCGAGGCGGTTTGCTTTCTGCTGCACTTTCCCGGGCCTCGCGGCCGGTGGGCGTTACCCATCACCGTGTTCTCTGGAGCCCGGACTTTCCTCCCGCCGAATGCGCAAAAGGCCGATAAGGCGACCCACGCAATCCGACCGGCGACCGTCCGGCCCACTCCATCCAGTGGTATTTTAGCATGTTAGCGGTGGGAGGGTAGGGCGTGGGGGAATGCTCAATGTCCAATGATCAATTCCAGTAACGGTTACTCTTTCCTTCTTATATTCCAAATTAACAATGATAGGCCTGTCCCGAAAATCGCAACGCCGATAGCTAGCGATGCGACGAACCCCAAGAATCCCAGGAGCATGGCATTCTGGGGAACAGGATCGGTTTGAATTAAATGGCTAATCCACATTTCCACCCCAAAGTCGACCGCCAGCGGAAGGATGGGACCACCTAGCATCAGGATAACCGCAAACAGATTAATCGCACGTTGAGTCCGTTGCATACCAAGCCTCCACTATGATTCGATCTAGTTGACCCCGCTTGCCGCTGCCCCTTTAGGCACAAAGGCGAGGTGAAACCAGAAATGTAACGCCCCAAATCAGCTAGTGGAAATCTCTGTGATCTCACGGATGCGGCCATCCCGTCGAGCGACGGCGAGTTCATAGAGCGACTGGAGATTCAGCCAGAACTGGGGTGACGTACCGAAAGCCTGGGCGAGCAGCCAGGCGGTCTCGGCGCTGAGGGCCCGACGGCCGCGACAGATTTCGTTGATGCGGCGTGTAGGGACACTTAGGTGCGCGGCCAAAGCCGTTTGCGTCAGGCCCATCGGCTCGATAAACTCTTTAGAAAGAATAACGCCCGGATGGACCGGGATGGCGGGAATGTTAAGGTTGTCAATTATGCTATCGCCTTTAGTGATAATCTGTCAATTCGATATCGTATGCCTCACTGTCCTGCCAGCGAAACACCAGACGCCACTGGCGGTTGACTCGGATGCTATGCTGTCCTCTGCGATTGCCTCGAAGAGCCTCTAATCGATTTGCCGGTGGAATCCGCAGATCGCTAAGGTTGATGGCAGCTGCAATCACTGTAAGTTTTCTCCGCAGCGCATCCTCAATACCTGTTGGAATTCCACGACGCTGATCTTCTTTCCAGAACAATTCAAGCTGTTTGCTGCCGAAACTGCCAATCATGCAAATCCCCTTCTTCTTTTTACATTATACCACTATGCGGTATAATGTAAAGCCAAAACGGTAAGTGTTTTACGATCCCGCTGGGGCTCGACTCACTTTCACACATGGTGGTAGACTGATTAGTGGCGCGGGATGCAATTGCCACCCCGCAGTCGCTCGGCATCGACTCAAGTTTAAGGATAATCTATGCCCCAAAGCAGCAAACAACCCGAGAACGCCGCTTCTTCGGCCGCCAAGCCGTCGACTCCACCTCTGCTTTCGTCTGGGCGTGTAAAACCGCCACGCTGGAACAATACGCTGATCGTGGTCTTCGCTGTGCTGGTTGTGCTGCTTTCGCTTCCATATCTGACTGAACAGATATGGTATGCCGCCTCGCGAGGTGAGCAGAGGGCGAAAATCGAGGCTATCCAGGACACGCAAAAGACCGAGGCAATAGAAGCCAAGCGACTGCTGAGCGAGTTACCCGACGCCGAGGGCATTATCCCACTGGTTGCCAAAAGCATCGAGCCCTCGGTCGTCGGCATCGAGGCCATCCGCACGCAAACCGCTTTGATGCCCAGCGGCCGGGGAACGTTTCGAATCGGAAAGGTGCCCAGCCTGCACGGTAAAGCGTCTGGCGTAATCGTGGGTACCGCGGGCCACATTGTGACCAATTACCACGTAATCGAAGGCGCCGAGGCGATTGTCGTGCGGCTTAGCGATGGTCGCAAGATCGAAGGCGTAGAGATTGTCGGCGTCGACCCGCCCAGCGATCTGGCCGTTTTGAAAATTGATGCCCCCGACCTGACCACCGCTGAATGGGGCGATAGCGACGACCTGGAAGTCGGCGACCCGGTCATCGCGGTCGGCAATCCCTTTGGGCTGATGCGGACCGTAACCTCGGGCATTATCAGCGCGAAAGGTCGCAAAATCAACATACAACAGCTAGACAACCGAGACTTTTTGCAAACCGACGCGGCCGTGAACCCCGGAAATAGCGGCGGGCCACTGGTCGACATGAAGGGCAAAGTCGTCGGTATCAACACGGCCATTGTGGGCAAATCCTATCGCGGCATCAGCTTTGCTATTCCCAGCCGCATCGCCCAAGAAATCACGCAACAACTGGTAAAAGAAGGCGCCGTGCCGCGGGGCTGGTTGGGCGCGGAACTGTATCCGCTGAACGTCTACCTGGCCGAAAAGCTGGGCCTCAACAGCACCGATGGAGTCCTGGTTGTGCGCGTGGTCGCCGACTCGCCAGCCGGAGAGGCCGGAATTTTGCCGGGCGACGTGATTACGCAATGGAACGGCCAAGCCGTCGATACGCCCCACGACCTGCGTCTGGCAGTCGGTCAAACCGAAATCGACTCGCTGGCCACAGTTTCTCTAATCCGCAAAGGCGTGGAGCAAGAGATCGAGGTCAAGATCACCAAGCGCCCGGCTAATACACGGTAATCCTGTCGGATGTTTTCGACGATAAAAAAGCCCCCGCATACCTCGCTTGCCTGTCGCGCTTGCTGTTACCCGACGTCTTCACCCACTAATGGCCCAGTTGAGTCCATTCTGCCGGGCTAAAACACCTCTTTTCCTATCGTCTTTTTCGACCTTGCGGATTGGGCTATTCTAGCGGTCTGTAGCGGTCATTCGGCCTAACTTCTAAGGGTTTCACCTTCCCACCCGTTCAGGCAGCAGCCTCTCACGCCGACTACGATAACACAAGTTCTTGTGTTTTATAGACTTACGACGTTTACCCCCCCCTTTGGCAAAAGTATCCAAAATAGTTACCTAACCCTCAATTTTAGCCCCTTGAGACTATTCTGTTTTGTCCGCAAAGTTCTTGACATTTTTTCTAACCCTAATGAGAATCAAGACTGGGACTTACATAACGTTTTGTGCTGCACCGCTAGTCCACGCAGACAACTCATCTCGCCAAGGTGGAACAACTATGAGAAGAATCGGGCGCTTTTTCGGAAAAAACTCAAACCGGAAATCGGGTAGAACTCAAAACCGTCAAGCTAAACATTGGCCGCAATTCACACCACGCCTTGAAATGCTCGAAGAGCGGCGGCTGTTGTCTGCCAACCCTCTTCACTATGACGCTGGTCCAGCCATCGACGGCACGCAGATGGAGTTCACCGTCAGCGGCGGCAGCGGCTCGAGTGTGTTGGGGCTTCGCGTCTCTTCGCCCGACGG
>CAZISU010000527.1:0-5057 GCA_964541935.1 uncultured Planctomycetaceae bacterium
GTCCTGGCCGCTTGCCGTGCCGTCGGCCTACGTGTTGCGTCGCGATGGACGGCTCTGCTGGGACGTGGTACTGGGGCTGGCCGTTTTTACGGTTTATTTCTGGGGGTCGGGGGCGTTTATCGCCTGGCGGTTGGGAAAGTTTTGGCCGATGTGATACAGTGCTACGGGGCTTCCATTTGCAAGAGGCGACGTTTCATCTTCACGCCGCCGATGGCCGAATAACCGCCCAATTCTTTGTCGGCTTGCCCGCTTGCGGCCGGCAAAACTCGATGGCAAGGGACGATGAGGGGGATGGGATTCTTGGCCATGTGGTTCCCCACTGCTCGGGCTGCACCGCTGCTTCCGGCCTGCGTGGCCAATTCGCTATAGGTCAACGTGTGGCCGTAGGGAATTTTTCGACAAGCCAGTAGCACGCGACGGCCGAAATCCGTCATTTCGGTGGTGTCTATCTCAAAATCATCGAATCCTACCGGCCGGCCGGATGCGTAATCGCACAGCCGCTCGACCAGTTCCGCAATCCACGCGTCGGCTGAACCTCTGCCGAGAATGTCGCTATCGATTTGAGCCTGAGCTGCATGTGACGTTTTGTGACCGAATGCAAGTTTACAGATGGTGTTTCCGCAGGTTGCCAATGCCATCCAACCCAGGTCGGTCTGGAAGACTTGAGGTGCTTTGGGTGACTTTTTTGTAGGCATTTGCATTTTTGTCATTTTTGTACCTTTTTTACTATCTGCCCATTATTACGTGCGAGTCGACATTCTTCAAGGCTTTTGCACCCGCCTTATGGGTTGTTTCCACCCCCGGCTTTGACAGAACTGAGTACCACGCCATATACTATGGACAACCCCACAGTGCTTATAGCCCCTCTAGCAGGGAAAAACTTTAGCTGGTCGAACCAGCAAGGAAATAGCCGGATGAATCGCTTCAGTTCGCTCTGCGATGACTTCTATATTAACATGAATCTCAGCACTGAGATGGAGCTTCCGGCTAACCGCGAAACAGTTCTCCATTTTTTCGAGCGGATTCAAAAGACCTATCCTACCATGCGCAATTTTTATTGCCGCGATCAGGGCGATTTCGTTCTTGAGGAGGACAAGGATCAGGGCAATTATCGTTGGTGTACGATCGAACCGCGTCGCGTTTGCTCGGGACAGGTGAATCCCGATGATTTCGACGGCGCGCTGAATCAGCATGGCTTGGTTTTGGAACTTGCACCGTACATGCTTTCGGTGAGCCCGCTGGATTGCGAGGCGCTGGACCTTCTGTTCGGATTCGATTTTTCCTTCCGCGGCAACCACAACCAGATCGTGGCCGAGGCCCTGGGCGTGAGCCCATCGATGGAGTGGCTTGGCGAATTTCCGGGCGCATCGATCATCAACCACGAGCCGTCTCTGACGATCGCCCTGGACGAAGACTGCCGCCAGCAGTGCCGTGTGAGCGTGGAAACTCGCACCAACGCCTATCAGATCCGCACGGGCGAATTTGCCGAGGAACAGATGAGCGTGTATGTAACCGCTCGACAATACGGCAGCCTGGGCCCGGACAAGTCCTACGAAGAAGTACTGCAAACGCTGTCGAAAACTTGCATGGATATGCTCGAGAACCATGTTATCGAAAATATTCTCGAGCCGCTGAATCGCACGATCAGTTTGAAGCGTAGTATGTAGGTTGCCGGCACGCAATCTACTGAAGATCTGCTTCGAGTTTCGCCAGCGCTACTCGCCATGGGCCAGCCAGTTCGGCGTGGCCCGACTTTTCGAAAAAGGCGATGCCGCGTTTGTACATTGCGATGCAATAGGGCTGTGGCGTCTTGCCGCGGCGCTGCGGGATTTTGGGTAAAAGGAGTTGGTAAAAGGCTATCAGTTGCTTATCGGAGCCGGCAACTTTTGGGCACAGGGCTTCGACGGCGTCGAGCATCTTGGGCACGAAACGCCCTTCATCGGGAAAAACCATGATGGTTGAGGCCAGGGCCGCGATGGCCTGTCGGCCCTTATCCTCGGCGGCCAGATTGTCGGTGTATTTCAAAACGGCCCGACAGGCCAGGTCCGGACGTTTGGCTTGCACGTATAGATTCACGAGCCGCTCGTAGAGCAGGTTCTTTTGTTTCGGCGAATCGTGGTAAGCAATCAGGTCGTTGAACACCTGCCAGGTGAAATCAGGGAATTTTGCAAATGTGATAAAGAGTTGATCCAACAAGGGAGTCATTTTGCGGGCGTGCGATTTATCTACTTTGCCGTCGCGCGTCATGGCAGCTAGCGCCAACCATGCCTGTTCGTTTCCGGGTGAAAGCTGCATAACATTATGTAAGAAATGGATCTGGTCAACTACGCTCATCTGGGTCTTATCCCGAAGCGTGGCAAAGCTCTTCATGACCAATGCCGCATGGCGTTTATTTTGCGGGTTTAGACCGACAGTGTGCAGGCGCAGTTCCAGTTGGCGGTCGGTTATGCGGCGGCCCGTATGCGAATCGGTTAGATGGCCGACATAGTAACGGTCGCCTCGGTAGCGGCCGTGCGACTTGAGTTCGAAGGCGACCTTGCCCTTGGAAACGCCCATTAGCTCAACCCACATCACCCAGGCGTGTCGGTCACCGCTGCGCGATTCACCGCTGATGTATTCGGTGGGTACGCCCAGGCTCTTGCCGACACGGTTGGCGAAATCGGCCTGCATGGCGCAAACGCCTCCGAAGCGGCGGATGTTATCCAATGTGTAGCTTTTGCCCGTCAGTTGCGGCGGCTGGCCTTTGAGCATGCCGTGGTCGTAGGGTACGTCGTGATAGCACTTTCCGAAGCCGATACGTTTTTGCACATAGTTGGCCAAGGCCCATTTCCGCTCGTCGATGGCCGTGCGATGATTGACGGCATGGACCAGGAACTCCCAGGGCAAAAATCGCACGCGGCCGCCCATCATTTTTTCGGCATCCACCAGATACTTGAAGTTCTCGATCGCACCCACGCGGTTGGGTGGCAATTTGGACTGGGTGCGACGTTGATGGCCGCCAAAATCATATACGCCGCGGCCGCCGTTGTCCCAAACCACGGCCGTGGCAATAGCCAACTCTCCGTAGGCCGGGAAACGCTTGGGGAATTGTTTCTTCAAGTCTCGAAACAGCCCTAAGGCGGAAACGATGTTGTCGCGCTCGGGATCCAGGGCCAGGTAGAGTTCTTCCTTGATGTCGACATTCTCGTCCAGCCAACGGCTCATGGACTCGTGGTCCTTGCGGAAAGCCAGGGCGATGTCGTCGGCGTGTTTTTCGCTGAAATCGCGGGCGTGAATTGCGCGCAATTCTCTGTACGACTTGGGAACCAACAAGCGGCCCGATTCGTACAACTCCAAAACAGCCTCGTCAGCGCCAGGTCCTGCATCCGCCTCCTTATTGCCCGAGGCGGGTTTATTCTGTGCTACCGTCTTTTTATCGGCCGGCTCATCGGGCGCATCACTGAGGCCCGAGTTATCCACGTTGGCGCCGAGTTGGAGTTCTATATCGTCGCTTGCCATTGCATCTACACGTTCGCCGTCCGGCTTGGTGAATTTAGGCTTTGCGGGACTAGTGTCAGCGGGCTCCTCGCTTTTGACCTCCTTCTCGGGGATTATGTCGGTGATTTTATCTGCGGTCTTGGTCGGTTTTTTTCGAGTGGCATTTCTCTTGGGACGTTTCTCTTTCGTGGATGCCTTGGCTGGATAGTTGGCTTTCGGAGCCGATTTATGCGCAAGCTGTTGTGTGTTTTCCTCATTCGCGGGGGTATGCTTCTCAGGCGGTCGGTTGAGCACCCACAGGAAAGCGACAATCGAAGCTATCGTTGCCAGCGCGAGCAGGATTACTGGTAGATATGACGGTTTTCGTCTTGGGCGTCTAGATTGAACGCGTCGTGAATCCACGGACGTGTCGATAGCAAATCCTGAATCCGCGCCGCCGCGAGGTTTATCTTCCCGTGTCATAAGCCTGCCTTTCGTGCAACCAAAGCCGCATGCAAACGGAAGAGTTCCCGAATACTGACATTTTAGCAAGAACCGAGCCGCTGCAACACAAGCCCCCCTCTACGCATGCAAGCAATCCCCTCACACGAACCTTATTCTGGCTGCTGCATTGCCATTCAACTGGATTCCGGCCGAACTGGTGTAAACCGTGGTCAACTTGTTGTAAAATGTAGGGGCAGGGTAAAGGGAGCTGCGCAAAACGAATAGGTGCAGCACCAGTCACGCGGAACAATCTATGCTTTTGGGAGTAAACATGACAATTTCACGACGCAATATCATCAAGCTTGGAATCGGAGCAACGGCAATGCTCGCCAGTGGAGGCTACCCTCTTTCGGCACTGGTAGATTCGGCACGCGCCGATTCGGCGAAGGGTAATATCCCCATCGGTTTGCAACTTTATTCGGTCCGCAACGCCTGCAAGAAGGATCTGCCGGGCGTTCTTAAGAAAGTGGCCGCGATGGGCTACGACGGCGTCGAGTTTGCCGGCTACTATGGCTTCTCGGCCGAAGAACTCAAAAAGATGCTGGACGAAAACGGCCTGAAGTGCTGCGGCTCGCATATCCGCAAAGAAGATCTAACCGGCGCCAAACTGCAAGAGACGATCGACTTCAATAAGAAGATCGGCAACCGCTATCTGATCGTGGCCTGGATGCCGCATTCCTATATGAATTCGATCGATTCTATCAAAGAGACGGCCAAGTTCTATAACGACGTAGCGGCCAAGGCCAAGAAGCAAGGCATGTCGGTCGGATACCACGCCCACGGCGGCGACTTCAAGAAAGTCGGCGGCCAGACCGAAACGGGTTGGAACATGCTCTTCGACAACCTCGATCCGGAAGTTGTTATGCAGATGGACGTGGGCAACTGCCAGGGCGGCGGCTCGGACCCGATCGCGGTCATGAAGAAGTACGCCGGCCGCGCCAAGACGGTTCACCTCAAGGAAAACGGCGGCAAAAAAGACGCCCTGATCGGCGACGGTACGGTCGACTGGAAATCAGTTTTCGAAATCTGTAAAACAACCGGCGGCACCGAATGGCTGATCGTCGAATATGAGCGCCAGCCCGACGTGCTGGAACCGG
>CAZISU010000528.1:0-5050 GCA_964541935.1 uncultured Planctomycetaceae bacterium
TGCTTCCACACCGTCAAGCACCGGCATTTGTATGTCCATCAAGACAAGGTCATAAGGCGTGGTCTCCAAAGCGTTGACAGCCTCTTGGCCGTCGGCCACGGCGTCTACCTGACAACTCCAGATGTCCAGCATTTTACGCACGACCTTCTGATTTATGGGATTATCTTCCACGACCAGAATGCGCGATCTTCGCTTGCGGCGGTCGACTTTCGCGCGATCGACACAAATACTTTGTGGCGAAGCGTCGGGCCCGTGCGATACAACACCCAGGGCTATGGCCAGACTCCAATAGAGTTGTATCTGCTTGACGGGCTTGGTTACATAGGCCTTGAAATCGAAGGATTTCAGACGCGAAACGTCGCCGACCCTCCTCAGGGTGGTCATCACCACGAGGTTCGTGTCACGGATTCGCTCGTCGCGTTTGATTTGTTTTCCAAGATTTTCGCCATATGCGGTCTCGCCGTAAATGTTTTTGCCGAACATGACTTCTTCGTAAAGGATCTCGTTGTACATGGTCTGGCCGTCCAACTCGGGCGCGGTCATTTCCAGAATGGCTACGTCGAAAGGCTCGCCGTCTTCAGCGGCCTCGCTCAGCTTTTTCAGGGCGATGCGGCCGGTTGTGGCCGTGTCGCACTGGCATCGCCAGCTACGCAGGCGGTCGGCTATTAGCTCGCGGTTGGTGGTGTTGCCGTCGACGACGAGAACTTTTTTGTCTGCAAACTGCGCAACATATTCGAAAAGCGGCTTCTCGTCGACGGGCCTTTTTTCCAAACCGACAGTAAACCAGAACGTCGAACCATCGCCCTTTTTGCTTTCGGCACCGATGCTTCCGCCCATCAAAATCGCCAGGCGTTTGCTGATTGCCAAGCCCAAGCCCGTGCCCCCGTATTCATGGCTGATGGATAGATCAGCTTGAGTAAAGGCCGAAAAGAGCCTGTCGATTTTTTCCTGGTCAATACCGATGCCGGTGTCTTTTATGCCGAAGTGAATCGTGCATTTCTCTTCTTCCTGCTCAGCCATGCTGACATTAAGATTAACTTCGCCTTTTGCGGTGAACTTGACGGCGTTGCTGAGCAGATTTGCTAGAATCTGCCTGAGGCGGCCGGGATCGCCACACACGTGAATGGGGACGTCGGGGGCGATGTCGCAGGTGAAGGCCAGTCGTTTTTCCTGCGCTTTTATGGCCTGCAAATCGCTTTCTTCCTCCAACAGGCTTTGCAGATCGAAGTCTAGATTTTCCATTTCGAGTTTTCCCGCCTCGATTTTTGAAAAATCTAAAATGTCATTAATGATAGTCAACAGATTTTCGCCGGATTTGCGAATGGTCTGTACTGAATCACGCTGCTCGGGTGAGAGGTCGGTGTCCAATAAAAGCCCCGTCATGCCGATCACGCCGTTCATGGGTGTGCGGATTTCGTGGCTCATATTTGCCAGGAAAGCGCTTTTGGCTCGATTGGCGACGATTGCCTCTTGCTGTGCGTGGCGAAGTTCTTCCTCGGTTTTGCCCGCCAAAATGGCCTGTGACGCCGTCTTGCTGAGCTGAACCAGATAGGCGTTGCCTTCCTCGGAGATTGCATGTTTTGCGAACATCGCCAAAACGCCAAGCGTCGTCCCCTTGCCGTCATGCAAGCGTTTGCCGGCAAAAGACACCAGGCCCAATTCTTCGGCCCAGCGATGATTGTGGATTCTCGCGTCGTGTACCACATCGTTGGTAATAAAGGAGGGCTCCGCGCCGTTCGCCAAGCGTCCAATCTTATAGCTGTCAAGCGGAACCCGTCCATGCTCGCCGTCGAGGTGCGTATATCGCCCTGAGCTGGAAACTAGATGAAGACAATTCTCTTGATTTCGACATACATGCGGTCCCTCGGTCTCGTCCGTGTGAATGCAACCTTTTTGGCAAAGGTCACCCGCCCCCATCACCCATATGCGGCAGAAGTCGAGATCAAATTGCCCAACTGCAAGATCGGTTATCTTTTTATATTTCTCGGAGAGTGGACCCGGCGCAAGCAGTTCCTCTTGGAGGTTACTGAGACCTTCCAACTGCTGCAACGCGCGTTCGCGTCTTTCCTCCGCAAGTCGCCGTTCGGTTATATCTCGCACAAATGCAACCGACCACCATTGCTCCTTCAAGAGGATCGGACATACGGAAATTTCCATGGGAAACTCCGTGCCGTCCTTGCGCAACGCTTCAAGCTGAAGGATCTTGTTGATGGACGCACCTTTCCCCGACTTGACGTACTTCTCCATGCCGTGGCGAATCTGTTGATGATGACGTGGCGGCGCTATTGTGTCGAGCATATTATGCCCAACGATTTCCGCCTCGGAATAGCCGAAAAGACGTTCGGCAGCCGGATTCCAATGGGCAATATTGCCGTCTGCGTCAACCATGATAACCGCGTCCAGTGCCGATACGCTAATGGCACGCATTTGCTCGCGGCTTTCCCGTAGCCTAGCCTCCGATTGTTCAGCCTGTCGTCGGGCATTCTCGGCGTTGCGGATCATTTTTTGCGCAGTAGCTTGCGCTTCGGTCAACTTGCGGTTCTGCTCCGATGCGAGCGCTTTGGCTATTTCACTGGTGGTAATTTCCTCATGCAATCTAGTGTTGACCTCGGCCAAGTAGTTATTCGCCTGTTCGAGTTCGTCGAGCAAGTCCTGATTCGACTTGCTCCTGGCTAGCTCCGGTCCCCAACGCAGAATTCCGATAACAATCAACGTGAAACCGCCCAGAAAACAAATCGCTTCCTTGAAAAACAAAGTTAGCAGGGGGGCCTTGCCCGGTGGCAATGGACCGAGAAGCTTATTGTTCTCTATGCCCACGATAACGCTGCAAAACATCAGCAGAAAACCGCCGAATATCCAAAACCAACCTTTCCGCGCAGAGTTTTCGCTCCAACTGGTTTGCAAAGTAAACTTGGCAATGCCGAAGAGAATAGCCACGCAAATGCCAATCAGGATCGCGCCGGTCATTACATTCCTTTCATATCCCGCCAATAGCGTAAAATTATTTCGACCGCTAACCTCTTTACCTCTAATAACCATGCCTCGGCTTTAAATAGAATCAGGCACTGTCGCCGTCTTTACCGGTTGGAAGTAGAAATTACATGGGAAAATGTGGTTCGCCTCAGCAATTCGGTGGGGGTGTGGCGAGATTGCGAAGCCGCTAGCGGCTGTTTAGGGGGCATTCGATGCCCATATCTCCGGATCACCGTAAAGTCCGCAGTTTACCCGGTACGCCAGGTTCTATCCTCATTGGCCTTCTGGGCATGTGCTAAATCTGTTACGATCCCGCCGCTTCGCGCCCATACAATTTAAATGCCGGGTCACGACCCGGCCGACTCCTTCCGCACACATCAGAGATTGAATGAAGGCTCTGGCCCTAATCGAAAGCCCGAACCACGTTTGCTACCGATATCGCATCGAGGCCTTTGCCTGGGCGCTGGCCGAGCGGGGTATCATGCTGGAGGTAGCGCCGATGGGTCACGGGCTGGTGGGGCGCGTGCCGCGATTACTTGCGACCCGTCGTGCCGACGTTGTGATATTGCAACGCAAGTTGCTGCCGCTTTGGCAGTTGCGGCTTTTGCGACAGCTCGCTCCGCGACTGATCTACGACGTCGACGATTCGCTCTTCCAGCGCGACAGCTACAGCCACAAGGGAGCGGATAGTTGGGCCCGACTGGCTGGATTTTGGGCAACCCTGTATGCGGCCGACGCCGTAACCGTAGGGAACAACTACCTGAAAAGCCGCGCCGATGCATATGTCGACTCGCACAAAGTTCACGTTGTGCCCACCTGTGTCGACCTGTCTCGTTATCCAAGGGCAGAGCACAAACGCGGCCCGGCCACAGCCAAGCTGGTTTGGATCGGACAACGCAGCACGCTGCCATCGCTAGGCCTTGCACAAGAGCAGCTTGCGGCCGCAAACTGCCGTCTGCCCGGGCTGGAACTACGTGTGATTTGCGATCATTTCCCCGATCTCGAAGGGGTTTCGGTGGTGCAGCGGACCTGGTGCAGCGAAAGTGAAACGGCCGAACTGGCCGATGCGGATATCGGCATCAATTGGCTGCCCAACGATTCCTGGAGCCGCGGAAAATGCGGCCTCAAGGTACTTCAGTACATGGCGGCCGGGCTGCCCGTCGTCGCCAATCCGGTAGGCATGAACCGCGAAATGATCGTCCACGGCCAAACCGGCCTGCTGGCTTCCACGCCCGACGAGTGGACGCGGGCAATCGAACGACTGGCATCGAGTCCGCAATTGCGTCAGGAGATGGGCAACCGTGGAAGACGGCTTGTCGAGCAACGTTTCGGCGTGGCGCGATGGGCACCCAGGTTTGCCGACATCGTTGAACAAGTGGCCCGCTTCGGCTCGGTCAAACCCACGCCGGATTCCGTTGTCGAGCCGGTCGAACAAACCCCGACGACTCTGGCAGTCCATTGAATAACCGGCGTCACTATCCGTCGCAAGCGACAGGGCTAACAAGCGGCAAAAGATTATTGCCGACGGTGTTTCTTTTTACCGTTGCCGCATTGTTTTTATCCGGGTGTGTCTCACGTTTACAATCGCCCGACTTTTTCACAGGGCCTCGCTTGCCTTTGCAAGCCCGCCTTACCGCCCCGCACAAACACGACCTGGCACGCGGACAGTTGCTCGTCCACAGCGATTTCGAACTGGCAGCCAACCATCGTCTGCTAGACGATCTAATCGCCCGCAGCGCCGATCTGGGCCGCGAACTATCGCTGCCGAGCTCGGACGAACCGATTCACGTTTATCTTTTCGAAGACGCCGATCAATACAACTCCTTTATGCGTTTGCGACGTCCGCAGGCACCGCAAACTCGAGCAATGTTTCACGAAACCGACACCCGCTTGGAAGTCTTCGCGTACTGGGGTGATCGGGTTGCCGAAGATCTGCGACACGAGGTGATGCACGGCTACATTCATTCCATCGTCCCAAACACACCACTCTGGCTCGACGAGGGATTGGCCGAGTACTTCGAAGTTCCGCGTGGCACGGGCGGTCTGAACCACGCTCACATCCGCTGGCTGGCAAATC
>CAZISU010000529.1:0-5050 GCA_964541935.1 uncultured Planctomycetaceae bacterium
TTGTAAAAAAACGCTTGGGAATTGAGCAGCGGGACGAAGCCCGTGAGCGGGCAAAAACGCGCATCACAGAATTCGTTGCCGACGTTGACATGAAACTGTGGATCAATAACTCCCGCTCTTTCAAAGATTTCTACGAAGATGCTCGCCGTCTGGCACAGGGGAGAGAATGTAAAATCCCCAACGAATTGGAAAACTGAACGGTCCCCGCGATATCGAAGGAGAATACACCATGTCGAACCAAGAGCCTCAAAATATCTCACGCCGTCGGGCTATGGCAGCTTCGTTTGCTGCTTCGCTGGGGGCGGCCGGACTGGTGACGGGGACCGGTCGTTCAGCCGAAGGTGCCGGGCCGCTGCGCGGCAAGAAAGTTTTGGTCGCCGTCGGGGAATTCAGCGAAGGGTTGGAGACCTACTACGCTGTGTTTCGTCTGATGGAAGAAGGGATTAAGCCGGTCGTGGCGGCTGGGCAGGTTAAGCGGCTGCATATGGTTGTGCATGATTTCGACCCGAAATATTCGAACTACATCGAGATGCCGGGCTACTGCATCCAGACCGATGTGGCATACAAGGATATCGACCCCAGCCAGTACGACGGGCTGTTAATACCAGGTGGTCGGGGGCCCGAGGAAATGCGGCTATATGACGACGCGCTGCGCGTGACGCGATATTTCATGGACAACAACCTGCCTCTGGGTGCCATCTGCCACGGCCCACAGGTGGTCTATGCGGCCGGGCCGGTGAAGGGGCGACGGATTGCGGCCTGCAGCTCGATCAAAGTGGACGTTGAGGCGGCCGGTGCTACATTTGTAAACGAGCCTGCGGTTGTAGATGGTTCGTTAGTCACCTCGCGCGGCTGGCCCGACCTGCCGTACTTTATGCCGGCATTTTTGAAAGTGCTCGCTAGCAAAACCAAAAGCGTTTAGTAATCGCCCCTCTCGAAAGTCAGAATATGCCCGCAGAGAACTCGAATTCAAAAAGCAACAAGACGCCCGCCAATAAGCTAGCCGAGTTGTTACGCAATCCCTGGGTGGTTTTTATCGGGCCGTTTATCGTCTTCATGCTGCTCACCTCGCTGGAGCCAACGCCTACAAAGCTCGGCGGAGCGGGCATTGGGCTTTCGATCCCATACGCCTATTACCCGTGGGTCTACGCGCTCAAAATCGTGCTGACCACATTGTCGGTCATCCTCGTTTTGCCCAGCTACCGGCAGTTTCCTTTGAAGGTCAGCGGTTGGGCCGTTTTGGTTGGCGTCGTCGGCGTTGCGGTTTGGATCGGCATCTGCAAGCTGGAAATCGAACGCAACGTGCTTGCCGCGGTGGGGCTGGAAAAACTGGTCGATATGGGCGAGCGGAGCGGTTACAACCCCTTCGAACAAATCTCCTCCGCAGCCGGCGCATGGGCGTTTTTAACAGTTAGATTTTTTGGGCTGGCGGTGGTTGTGGCCGTTATCGAAGAGTTCTTTCTGCGTGGCTTCCTCATGCGTTATTTCATGATGCACGACTGGTGGAAATCGCCTTTCGGCAAGGTCAACGCGACCGCGGTCGTGGTGGGCACGGTGTTTCCCATGATGATGCACCCGGGCGAGTTGTTGGCCGCCGCCGTTTGGTTTTCGATGGTGACCTTGCTGATGATTCGCACGAAGAATATCTGGGACTGCGTGCTTGCACATGCAATAACGAATCTGCTATTGGGCGTGTATGTGGTTTACAGCGGCGAATGGTACTTCATGTAGGTATTAGATTACACGAGTGTTTCAACAAATATTAGCAGCCCGTTGAAAAAGTCAAAAGGGTGGCTGGGGATGAGCGTAGCGAAGCCCCAGGTCGCGGAAAACTGGGGTTTCGCTACGCTCATCCCCAGCCACCCTTTCATAAGATGCTGTTTTTCAACGGACTGTTAGCGGCGGGGCTTGTCCCCGCGATGCCGTGTCGATGAGGTAACTTCAGTGGATTTAGGACTTTTATGGGTGCTTGGCGTATTGATGGCGGCGGCCTTGGCGGCCGGCGGCCTGGGCGCCATATTGCGGCTGCCGAAAGTCACGTCGTATCTGCTGATGGGTGTTATTCTCGGCCCGTCGGTCTTACATGTGGTTTCGGCCGCACACGCCGAACAGCTCGAACCGCTAACCGACCTGGCAATCGCCTTGGTGCTTTTTAACCTCGGTTGCCATTTCCCCTTGTCTAGCGTCAAGCGGGTTTTCCGCTTCGTGCCACGAATGTCGATGGGCGAGTTAAGCCTGACGTTCGTTTTGGTTACCATCGGGGTCTGGGCGTTGGGTTTGTCTTGGGCCGAGGCTCTGTTGCTGGGCGCTTTGGCGCTTGCCACGGCTCCGGCCACCACGATCCTGGTGCTGAAGGAATACGAATCTGAAGGCCCGGTAACCGAATCGGCCTATGCCATGGTGGTCGTTAACAACGTGGTTGCTATCGTACTCTTCGAGGTTTTGTTTATTGGCATCCACGCCTTGCAAGGCGAGTTGGTTTCGCCGTTTGTGAGCGAAATTTTCTCCTTTGGGGGTGGGCTCTGCATCGCGGTGGCCATGGGAATCGTCGGCGGTCTGGCGGTCAGTTTTTGCTACACCCTGGTATCTGATAACCGCCGTTTGGTTCTATTGGTGGCCACAATTATTATGCTACTTGGCGGCTGTCATATGCTCCATGAACTTTATGCGCTTAATGTGCCGTATCTGTTGACGTTCGTGGCCATGGGCGTCACGGTGGCCAACACGACCTACCATGGCCGCCAACTCAATGCCGAGTTGGACAGAATCACCGGTTTATTGTGTGTGGTGTTCTTCGCCACGCACGGCGCCGAGATGAATCTTAACTCGCTCGCAAAGGCGGGATTGATCGGCGGCGGATATATCATCCTTCGTTGCATGGGCAAATATTTCGGCCCGATGCTAGCCGGGCATAAAGGGCACGAGGAACCGACCGTGCAACGCTGGCTGGGCTTGTCATTGCTGTCGCAGGCCGGTGTGGCGATCACACTCTCGGCAATTGCCATCGAACGCGATCCGGAATTGGGCAAGAACCTGCAAACCATCATCTTGGGAACGGTTATCTTTTTCGAAATTGCCGGCCCTTTGCTGATCCGCCTCTCGGTAACCCGCGCCGGCGAGGTGCCCATCGCGCAAGCCATTTCGCATCCGACCTTCGATATCCTCGACCAGATCCGCTCGGTCTGGAACCGCATACTTCTTGCCTTCGGATACGACCCCTGGAAAAACCGCTCGGCCGAAAAAATCGCGGTCAACGAAATGATGCGTAAGAAAGTGGGCACGGTGTCGCAGTCGGCCACCTTCGAGGAAGTTATCGAGGCCATCGAACACAGCCGCGACAACACCTTCCCCGTTACCGCCGCCGATGGGGAACTGGTCGGGGTTATCCGCTATCGTGAGCTATCCGACGTGCTCTTCGATCCCAGCCTGGGCTCGTTGGTCAGAGCCGCCGACCTGACAACACCGGCCGGACGGGTTTTACACCCCGACGATAAAATCGATCGAGCCTGCGAGATATTTTCCTCTCGCAAAGACGATTGTATTCCCGTCGTCACGCGTGAAAAACCACAAATATTTCTCGGGCTGGTGCGGCGCCGCGATATTCTGCGGATGTTGTTCCGAGGGGTGGGCGATGGGGCTGATGATTAAGAGGATAGAAACTACGTCAGCACCGGTTACCTAATCCGCGTTCGCCTTGGATAGCAAATCTTGCCAGAAATCCCGCGCCTTGCGGTGGGCTTGCATGATCGATGCGCGTTGTACGGGGTCTTCGATCTTGCGAATTTGCCGTGCCCGTTCGTAAACCCAATCCAGAAAGAACTGCGCGGTGCGACGGCTGATACGCGGCTGCTCGCCGATCTGCACGTAGTACGGCGCGGTCATGGCAAAACGATAGGTTTTGGGCAGATCGGTTACCACGCGAATCAGAAACCACCCGCTACGGTCGAATTCCAGCTTGGGCAAACGGCCGCTGCTGCGGTACTGGTCGAAGCGGATCGACTTATCCACCTGGCCGTTTTTGATGATCTCGATATAGCTGATCGGTTTGCGAGTCGATAGCGTCAACCCGATTTCAAAGTCGGGCGTTTTGCCTTGCTCGAAATAGAACACGTGGCCGGGCAGTTGGCCATTTACGAGGGGACGCAACAAGGGGCCGTTGGTGATCGTGACTCGACCGGCCGCGAACGACTGCCACCATTTTTCATAGCTGAACGGTCCTTCGACGTGTACGTACATGCGATTGTAGCCCAAAGGATTGGGCGAGAGTCCGCTGCCGCTGCCGGCCGAAGGTGGAATGCGAATGCCGCATTCCAGTAGATTGAAATAAATTGCCTCGGACCAACGGGCGTTGCCCAACATGCCCGGATATCGGGTCTTGTCGCGTGGCTTCCCGCCCTGCTCGTTGTCGATGGTTTTGTTGCGGCAAATGTTGCCGTGGGCAATCTGAATCGAGTCGATCTGCCCCATGGCGACCAACATGGGCAAGTCCCACCAATACGGTCTGGTGATGTCAACCCAAAGACGACCGGCATCTGTTTCGACATCGCCACGCACTTTTTGCAGCAGTTCCAACGGCGAGGGGAATTCGCTCTGGGGCTGGCCGCGGTACAGCGACTTGGATAGCGCCTCGGGCAGATTGAAACAAAGCATCTCGCCGCCGGGCCAGGCGATTCCCCCGACCGAGAGGCTGTAGTAGCGGTTACCGTCGAACCGAACCAGGCTTTGCTTGGGCTGCTGTTTACCTGATGTTTTCCCGCCGAGCAAGACTTTATCATTCCACCATGTCGTCACGGGAACGACGTGCAGGTCTTCGGCCATCATCAACAGTTCGATATCGCGCGGCGCGCGGCGGGCGTGCAGGTCGCCGGAGAACCAGCCGTCGGCGGCCATGTCGACGAAACGCTGCAAATCGACTTCCTTCTCATCGTCGGCGAAATGTTCGATCATGAAATGCCCGCTGCGTGTGACATATTCGGGGCCGCGTTCGAGTTCAAAGCTGTAGCCGCCCTTGGGCAATTTCAAGGTGATCCGCCCGGGAAAAACAAAATGG
>CAZISU010000530.1:0-5046 GCA_964541935.1 uncultured Planctomycetaceae bacterium
GGAAGCCCCATTCGGAGATCAAAATCGGCCGACCGCCGACGCGGTAATGCTCGCGCAACATGCCGTCGACCGATAGATAGTCGGGCGAAAGATTTTGGATCACAACTTCGACCAACGGGCTCCAATCGTAATAGTTAATGCTCATTACGTCGACGTGCTTTCCGGCCGCGGCAATGACCGGCCGGGGCACGCACTGGGCGATGAAACGCACGCCCAGGTTAAGGTGGTTGGGATCCACGGCGCGAAGCTCTTCGTCGGTAACGGAGAAAAACCGCTCGGCAATCTTCCCGGCCCAATCCAAGCGGGTTTTCATCGCGGTCGCGGTGCCACGAGAGCGGAGCACGGTCGTATCGGCCAGTTCTTTCCACGTGGCGGCTTGTGTTTTGAAATCGACCTTCAACGCGGCGATAGTTGTGTATCGATCTTCGAGCATGGCAAGCAGGGCTCGCTTTGTTGCATTGGTCTGAGCCGGCTTGGCAAAGACAATATCGAAAAGATGGCCGCCGCGATGGTCGGGCCCCCATTTCATCTCGTTGTCGAGGAAATAGCCGACCAGATAGGGATCGTCGACCAGTGGCGCGGCGACCTTTTTTACCTGTTTGCGGACAGCCAGACGGTATTCTTGCGAAAATATATCCGCCATCTTGCCGGTCAGCCAATTGTGTCCGCCGATCGAGAGCAAAACGGTGTAGGGCATGCGATTTTGGAACAGACGCCAATCGCTCCAGGCCCCGACGGTGTTCCAGCCCCACTGCTTGCAACGCTGGGTTTGAGCCTCGGCCCAAGCGTCCGACGTGCCGTAGATTTCTTTAGCTGCCTGTTTGTAATGCCGAACGCCTTTGGATGTGGCCGTGCCGGACATGTTCAACACGTTGATGCCAGTCGAAAAGAAAGGGTGCCCCTCAGGCGTAACCAACCACCAACGTCCGTCGATTTGTTCGACGCGGAAGAAACCGCTGGCCTTGGTTTTGGCTCTAAGCGATCCGTGGTACTTATCGAACCCGGGCGAGTCGGCGGCTTGGGCAGCGAATGGAACAAGTGTCAACAATACAATGAGAATAGTCCGCGGGAAGATATGTGACATAGATAGCTCCGTGGTGCGTCGCGGACGCACCCTACTTTCATTAAGCCGGCGGTTGACGGTACTTCTTTCGATACGCCGTGGGGGTCATTCCGGTCTGCGAGCGGAATTGACGGGTAAAATAGCTCTGGTCATAAAAACCGGTGTTCAGTGCGATTTTCGCCACCGACTGGTCGTTGGAGGTTAACGCTTGCGAAGCGGCATGTACGCGCACGCGAAGGATAAATTGTTGCGGGGTGATCTGGAAAACGCGTTTAAACTTGCGGTCGAACTGGCTGACGGAAAGATGGGCCACCGACGCCAGGGCGGAAACGTCGATACGCTCGGCGTAGTTCGCCAGAACGTAGTTCACAACCTCTTCCATTTCCTGATAGGGTTGCACGACGGCGCCGGCCTTTTCGAAATCTCGCATAACGCCGGCCGTTCCGATGGCTTGTCCACCGTCACCGAAAAGCGGAACCTTGCTGGAGATGAACCATTTCAGCTCGCCGCGAGAGTTGGGCACCAGCCAGGCCTGGTTCATGACCGGTTTGCGGTTTCGCATTACCCAACGGTCTTCTTCGATGTAGTGCTCAGCCAGATCGCGAGGGTAGAACTCGAGATCCGTGCGGCCCAGCATCTGCTCTTCGCTGTCGGAATTGGTGAGCACCAAAACCCCGTGACTCACGGCCACAAAACGGCTGTGCTCGTCTTTTGCCCAAAAGTACAACTCGGGCAGGCAGTCGAACAGGCGGCTCAACTGTAGAGTGCCGGCCAGCCTGCCATGAAATTCTTCGAGAAATTGCGTGCTATCGAATTGTGCAGTATCGCTCATGCGCAAATAATACCAAATCATGCGTATCCTGTACAAGACTTGGGGGCGGAAAATTGGTAGATTTTGAGAATTGTTAAGTATTGCGTTACAAATAAGGAAACAATCGTGGCAACGGAAAACAAAACCATGCCGTCCGAGACCGGCACGTCTAGACGCGACCCTTCACATTGCGGCATGGCGGCCCTTTACGATCAGCGGCTGGCTCGATACACGACGGCCATGCGCAACGAAATGCCGGACATGATCCCCATCCGGCCGTTCGTGGCCGAATTTACCGGCGTATATGCGGGCTTCACGTGCCAGGAGCTTGCCCACGATTACGAAAAAGCCTTCGCGGCGGCCAGAAAATGTGCGGCCGATTTCGACTGGGACGCCGTCGTGGCCAACATGGTTTATGTATGGACCGGTCTGGCCCAGGCGGTCGACTTGAAATATTACGGCATTCCGGGCATCGATATCCCACCCGAGATGGGCTTCCAGTATCGAGAGCCGCCCCAGGGCGAGGCCTTTATGCGGGCCGACGAGTACGATCAACTGATCGAAGACCCCACCGGCTTTCTCTTGAACGTCTGGCTGCCGCGTGTTTCGCGGGCAGTCAGCCCCATGGGAAGCGAAACTTCGGAGGCCAACAACCTCTCGTTTCTCAAGGGCGGGATGGCCATGCTGCAATACTTCGGCGCCTTTCCCGGGCAAATCTCCCGTCTGCAGGAAGAGTCGGGCACGGTTTCGGCCATTGCGGGCATATTCAAGGCGCCACTGGACATTATCGGCGACAAGCTGCGGGGGTATCTGGGGCTGGTCGACGATCTGTTCGAGCGGCCCGAGAAGGTGATGGCCGCCTGCGAGGCCCTTATGCCGCACCTTTACGGCGTGGCCAAAGCCACGGCCGACCCACAGCGGAACGTGCCCATCGGCTATTGGATGCACCGCGGCTGTGTGCCGTTTGTCTCGTTCAAGCAGTTCGACCGCTTCTATTGGCCCACGGTCAAGCCCATCATCGAGGAACTTTGGTCAAACGGCCACCAAACACTCTTCTATGCCGAAGGGAATTGGGACTATCATCTCAAATCGTTCGCAGAATTACCCGACCGCAGCATCGTTTATCACGTCGACCAGGGCGATATTTTCAAGGCTCACAAAGCGCTGGGCGAAAAATTCTGCCTCAGCGGCGGCATCCCTAACGTCGCCCTGGGACACCAAACCGCGGACGACGTGCGGGCATATTGCAAGAAAGTAATCGACGAGGTGGCCGGCAACGGCGGCTATATCATGGACGCCAGCGCCATCGTGCAAAACGACGCCAAGGTCGAAAACATGCGAGCCATGACCGATTTCACGCGCGATTACGGCGTTTATTCGCAAGGCTCGTCAACCTATGCACCACCCAAGGCCGCTGCCGACACACCGCCCAAACAGTTCGTGCCCTCGGCCGCCGACACGCTCCGCCCGCCGGGAACGTGCGTGCCCTGGAAGCAAAAGAGCCTGGAATATCCCGAGTTGCCCGGCGACGAGAATCTGGTCAAAACGGTTTGGGAAAACCTCGACGCGCTGGCGAACATGTATGTGTGGCAGATGCTCTTGAGTTTTTAGCCGATCAACCAGGAAACGGCGTCAGCCGACCGCGGTTGGCTATCATACGATCCAGACTGAGCATGTCCATCATCAACACGCGTGGCTGGTGGAAGTTGCCTTTGCGATTGACGCTGATGCCCGGGCGTTTGGCGTCCTGGCCGCGGCGGTCGACGGCTTGTCGCCAGATGCCCGAGGGGGTGTTGGCCATATTTTTCATCAGATAGCCCCGCGCCCGCTCGTACCACATCTTGGCCCAGCCTTCGCCCGTGTACTCCATCACGGTCATACAGGCGATAAGAATCTCGCAGTGGGCCCACATGGTTTTCAAGTCGTAGCTGGGCCCGCGACGGTATTTGTCGTCTCCGAATACATAAAAATCCTCGTCGGCCCAACCGTCGAAGACATCGTCCCAACACATCTCCAAGAGGCGGCGGATGCGGTCTTTGGTGGTATCGAACAGCGCCCGGTCCTTGATCCGCAAAGCTTCGTGCATGACCATCCACAGGCTTTCCAACGAGTGACCGGCGTACATGTGCGCGGCCGTTTGCGGCAGTCGAGAATAATCGTGCGCCAGAAGCTCGTTCTGAATTCCGTATTGCGGGTTCCAATAACGATTGATTATCGCGTCAACGTGACGGGCCTGAAGTTTCTCCAACACCGAATTTTCACGCTCAGCCAAGAGTTGTGTGAGCGTCCACACGGTGACCATCGAATGGCCGTGCTGGCGCAGCCCGCGGATGTCATCTACGTCGACCTTGATGTCGGCGGCCGATGCGTCGCATCCCGCCATATAGTCCGGGCTGTCGTAGGCTTTCATCGATGCCTTTACTGACAACTCGGCCAGATCCAGGTCTTCCTCGCATCCGCTGGCCTGGCCCTATTGAACCAGCCCGACCGCAGCGAACAGTGCGCCATAGATATTTTTGCCCACTCCGGAAATGAGCGTCCCGTCGCGGCGTACTTCCTGGTTCCAGTGCCCGCCGCCAACGTGCATGTGCTCGACCATGAAGTCGCGGATATTGGCGGCCATGGCCAGCCAGCGCGGGTCTTTGCCAAAATTGTTGTAAAGATACGAATAAATCCAAACCGCACGGCCTTGATACCAGATGTACTTCATATCCACAGCCACCGACCCGTCGTCCTTCAGCTCGCACATCACCCCGCCATGCTCGCGGTCGTAGCCGCCCTTGTCCCAGAAGGGCAGATAGCGTTTGTAGAGCAGATCGTGATCGTCCTGGCGCAATTCGGGAAGCGTCATGCCTGCGATTTTTTCGGGCAGCCCGGCCGCGGTTGTACTTTGCGCGGCGGTATTCACCTCGGCAGATGGTGCAGCCGTGGCGGGCAATGCCCCACAGACCGTAGCTGCCGCCGCCGTTGCAATAAAATCACGTCTTTTCATGGTTTGTCACTCCCAAAAATGAAATACGAATCCCTTTTCGCTTTATCCGCCGCCCCAAACGGGCTCCCCCCCTTAGTTTAGTCAAGCGGTCGACTCAACGCAAAGCCCCGCCGTCACTTCTTTCCCGTTACCGGCCAGGTACTACCCCCCTGGCGAAATATGGCCGTTTAGGGTATCTTG
>CAZISU010000531.1:0-5041 GCA_964541935.1 uncultured Planctomycetaceae bacterium
GAAGGTAGACGCAAACCTGCCCACCGGCGCTTCCCCCATGCTTATGATACCAATTCCCATGAGCCGAGAAATAGAACTAGATTGAACAAATCGTACAGTCCACTCTGACGCATAACGTTAAACAGGCATGAAGAATAAACGCAATGCCATGAGGAAAAGGGCCAGAGTAAAGACAACGCGGATGGCTTTTTCGCCTCGCTTGACCGCAAAATGGGCCCCGAACCAGGCGCCCAGCGAATTTCCCAAGGCAAGACATATTCCGGCCGTCCAATAAACGTAGCCCTGGTAGGCAAACACGGCCAGAGCAATAATCGTGTATCCGCCGATGATAAACACCTTGTGCATGTTAACCCGCACCAGATCCAAACCCAACACGCGGTGCAAGATGGCCATAAAGATGAAGCCCACGCCGGCCTGAATAATCCCGCCATAGAAACCGGCCAATAGCATTAGCACACATGCAATAATCAGCCGCTTTCGCGAGGGCACAAACTTGCCCGCGTCTGCTGCGACGACTTCCTCTGCGTTCTGCTTTTTTTTGCTCCGCTTGGGCCATAGCATCAAAACCAATATGGCGATCATCACCACGGCCAGCGTCCAGTTGAACGCGCGACCCCGCAACCCCGTCCCAAGCCACGCTCCGATCAGAGTGCCGGGCAAGGCACAGGCCAGCAGACTGAGGCTAAGCTTAAAATCTGAAAAGCCCTGGCGGAAAAAGCCAATGGTCGCCGAAACGTTTTGGGCGAAAATCGCCACACGGTTCGTGCCATTGGCGTATACACCCGGGATACCCAAGAAAACCATCAACGGCATCGTCATCAGCGAGCCGCCGCCCGCCAAAACGTTCATAAACCCAGCCACGCAGCCGACCGCAAAAAGCGCAAACAACTCCCAATTTTCCAGTGCCATTATTGCCCCAACCGATAAAATGCAATCGCGTTGTCGTGGAACAGCTTTTGTTTCTCAGTCTGGGAGGCACTCTCGACGGCCCAGCTAATCGTATCGAACCAACGCACATATTCCGCTCCCAGCGTCACCACCGGCCAATCGCCGCCGTAAACCACCCGGTCGAAATCGAAACAATCGATCACGTGGTCGATATACGGCTTCAACTGCTCGCGGGTCCAGTTCTCCGGATCGGCTTCTGTAACGAGCCCCGAAACCTTGCACCACACGTTTGGCATCTCGGCAAGTGTCCGCAGGTGGGTCTTCCAAGGCTCGAACAGTCCCGCTCGGATCTCTGGCTTGGCACAATGGTCGATCATGAAGCGAACATCAGGACATTGCTTGATTAACTCGACCGTGTTCTCCATCTGCAAGGGAATGATGGTCACGTCGAAGTTCAGGCCGAACTCGGCCAGCATCTGCACTCCCCGCACGAAATCCGGCCGCAGACAGAACTCGATATCATCTTCGAACTGGATGATGCGACGGATACCCTTTACCAAAGGATTCTCGGCCAGCCGCTCGACCGCCCCGCGGGCCGCGGTGTCCTGCTCCAACGGCGCCCAAGCCACGATGCCTCCGATGCGCGGATCCGCTTTGGCCAGATTGCTAACCCAGTCCGCCTCTTGCTGGAATTGGGCAAAATCGCACTCGCATTGCAGAAATACCATCTTCTCGACCTCGATTTCTCCGCAAGCGCGGCGATAATCGTCTAAAAGATGCGGCCGGTTCAAAGTGGGAAGATCGTCCAGCCAGGCATATCTGAGATTGGCGGGATCCCAGAGATGAAGGTGCGTATCGACAATTGTAAAGTTGATCATACTCGGTCTCCAGCACATGAAACATATATTACCCCTGCCCCACTAACAGACAATCTACCCATCTTCTCGATCCGCTTCAAGGATATGCACCTATAAGGTAAGCACGAACGTCTGGAACACGTTGTCCCAGATTTTCACGATGCGCAAATACTACTATTCTTTGCGTATAAAGTACAAGATTTATCGCGAATGGTCGGTCATATTGCAGCCAGTGGCAGCCGATGCGGAAAACACCTCGCGTAGATCACTCACTTAGTGACGTGACATAGATTACACGAGGCAATCCAAATATAATACCCATAGCCCCTATGCGCACCCCGGCAGCCTGTCTGCCGCGCAGCAGCCTACCCTCATCAACTCATACCAAGGACTCAGTGACATGAACGATAAGCTTGATCGGAAATCCACCTCCGGCAGCGAGAGCACCTCGCGGCGAGCATTTCTTAAAAAGTCGACCGCAACAACCGCGGGCGTGACGATTCTTGGTGGACTGAACCTCGCCCGCACGGCGCATGCCCAAGGCAGCGACCAGTTCAAGATCGCTCTGGTCGGCTGCGGCGGTCGCGGCACGGGGGCGGCCATTCAGGCATTAAGCACCAAGGCCAACGTCAAACTCGTGGCCATGGCCGACACCTTCGAGGGCAAGGTTGACTGGTCGCACGCCCACATCAAAAAAACCTGCCCCGATAAGGTCGATGTACCCAAGGAGCGAAGGTTTGCGGGACTGAACGCCTATCAAAAAGCGATAGACGCGGGCGTCGACGTGGTTTTGATTTGCACCCCGCCCGGCTTCCGCCCGATGCAGTTCGAAGCGGCCGTCAAGGCCGGCAAGCACGTCTTCATGGAGAAGCCGCTGGCGGTCGACACCCCGGGTACGCGGCGGATTATAGAGGCTAACAAAGAAGCCAAAAAGAAAAACCTCATGGTGGCCGTCGGATTCCATATGCGGCACGAACCCAACCGCATCGAGATCGTGAAAAAGATAAAAGACGGGGCCATCGGTAAGATTCTCTGCTTCCGTGCATATTTCAACAGCAGCGGCGTTTGGGTCCGGCCCCGCAAGCCCGAGCAAACCGAAATGCAGTATCAGGTTAACAACTGGTATTATTTCAACTGGCTTTCGGGCGACCACATCGTCGAACAACACGTCCACGACCTGGACATCTGCAACTGGATCAAGGGCGAACACCCCGTAAAGGCCAACGGCATGGGCGGCCGACAGGTCCGCGTCGGCAAGGACACCGGCGAAATATTCGACCACCACAGCGTGGAATTCGAATATGCCGACGGCACGCGTATATTCAGCTATTGCCGACATATCCCCAACTGCTGGAACAGTTTTTCGCAACACGCCCACGGCACAAAGGGCCAAGCCAACATGATCGGGCATGGGAATATGAAAATTTCGGCCGCCGGCAAAGATGCCATCAAGTGGCGACGTGGAGCCGACGGGCATCAGATCGAGCACGACGATCTTTTCGCGGCTCTTCTGGCTGGAAAGATTTACAACGAATGTGACTCGTCCGCCGACAGCACAATGACCGCCATACTGGGCCGCATGGCCACATATAGCGGTAAAGTTGTTACCTGGGAAGACGCCATGAATTCAAAACTCGACCTGGCACCGAAAAGCTACGCCTGGGACGCCGCACCGCAACCGAAACCGGGAGCGGACGGGATTTACCCGTGTGCGATTCCTGGGATTACTAAGGCGTTTTAGTCTTTACTCAAACTATTTTGTGTGGCACGCTCTGAGCGCAGCGAAGGACGTGCCACACATGCAAGGAACTCGAATCATGAAATCTTCGGATAACCGCATTACCCGTCGCACAATGTTAAGCCGCTCGGCATGCATAGCCGGCGTTAGTGGCGGCTGGCTGGTGGACGGCTCAAGCCTGTCGCCCTTATTCGCCGCGCCCGAATCACGGGGCTTCAAAATCGGGGCCTGCGAATGGTCGCTGGGCAAAGCGGACCCAAGCTGTTTCGACGTCGCCAAGGAAATCGGGCTCGACGGCGTGCAAGTCGACCTGGGCAAGCCGTCGGACGGCATGCGCATGCTCAAACCCGAGATTCAAAAGGCCTATCTGGCGTCGGCAAAACGCACTGGTTTGGAAATCGCCTCGCTGGCCATGGCCGTGATGAATAGCATTCCGTTAAAACGAGATCCACGTGCGGCCAAATGGCTCGACCAGAGCATCGACGTCTGCAAAGCATTGGGTATCACGCTCACCATGCCGGCCTTATTTCACCACGGCAACTTGGACATGAAAAAAACGAAGGAAATAGATCACCTCGTCGAGGTCATCAAGAATGTGACGCCCAAGGCCGAAAAAGCGGGCGTCACGATCGCGCTGGAAAACTATCTCAGCGCGAAAGACAACATGAAGATTATCGAGCGTATCGGTTCGCCCTGCGTGAAGGTCTATTACGACGTGGGCAACTCGACCGACAAGGGCCACGACATCTACACCGAAATCCGCGAGTTGGGCAAGCATGGCTTGCTGTGCGAATTCCACGTAAAGGATTCGCGTTTTGTGCTTGGCAGGGATAAGGGCCGGGTGGACTTCAAAAAGGTCCGCCAGGCGATGGACGACGTCGATTATCGCGGCTGGGTGCAACTCGAATCGGCCCACCCGAAGGGTGTAGTTGCCGACTACCGCTACAGTTGCGAGCAGTTGCGCAAGATATTCCCGCGTACAATTTAACACTACCCAGCCATTAGGCTATTCAACACACCACATGCAGCAGGGTCCATGCGCCGTAATTGCTCGCGAAAGGGTGGTTGCGGATCCACGAGCGGTTACACTGTATGTATATGAAGAACCGCCTGATACGCATCCTCATTCCCGCCTCGCTAACTCTCCTTGGGCTCGCCGTTCTAGCTCTATGGCTTGGCATGAATGCGCCCCCGGGTTTCGAACTGCGCCTGCCCGGCAGCGACCGTGATGTGGCCGACGTGGCCGCCGCAAAACCGACCGGCCCGCTGGTGGGGAAATTGACCAGCGGCGACGGGCAGGCTGCCAATCTACCAGGCTCCTGGCCGAGGTTTCGGGGCGAAAAGTATGACGCGATTGCCCACGACACAATCCCGCTGGCCCGGGCTTGGCCTTCGGATGGTCCTAAAAGGCTGTGGTCGATCAAAGTCGGCGAGGGCCACGCCGCGGCCGCGGTACACAATGGTCGCGTGTATGTGATGGACTACGACCGCGAAAACGAACTCGACGTGCTACGCTGCTTGTCGCTGGCCGACGGCAAGGAGATCTGGCAGTTCAGCT
>CAZISU010000532.1:0-5038 GCA_964541935.1 uncultured Planctomycetaceae bacterium
GGCACGATCTGGTGGCCGCACTTGCTACGATTTCACCCTATCTTCGCCTGGTGGCTCGTGAAACCCAGCACGACGTGGGTACGGGGTTGACAACCAAGTCCGAGCGAACACGCGGCGCGACCGGCGAGGTGCTGACGGCGAATTTGGTGCGTCTGCAAGAATCGTTGCGGAGCCTGGAGGAATTTGGCAAGCTGGTAGACGCGGGCATGGCAGCCGGCATGAAGCAATTGCGGTACAAGGCCTATACCATCGAGCGTGCGGTCACGATAACCGCCAACAGCCTGCAGCGGCTGGCCGGCAAGAAACTATACGTATTGATCGACGGCTGTTCGACGCAGTGTGAATTCGAGCGGCTGGCCCGTTCGCTGATCGAGACCGGCGTGCATATGATTCAACTCCGCGACAAACGCCTCGACGACCGGCAGTTGCTTGCCCGCGGGCGGAAGCTCGCCACGCTCTGCTCGGCCGCTCCCACCATGTTTATCATGAACGACCGGCCGGATCTGGCCGCCTTGGCCGGCGCCGACGGCGTGCATGTGGGCCAGGAAGAGCTTTCGGTCAAAGACACGCGTTCGATCGTGGGCCCCCAGGCTCTGGTCGGCGTTTCCACGCATTCGATCGAGCAAGCCCGCGCGGCGGTGCTCGACGGGGCCGATTACATCGGCGTTGGTCCCACGTTTCCGTCGGGCACGAAACAATTCGCCGAATTTCCCGGCCTAGAGCTACTGCGGGCCGTGTCGGCCGAGATCCGCCTGCCGGCCTTCGCCATCGGCGGCATAGATGCGACGAACATCGTCCGCGTGCTGCAAGCCGGATTCAAGCGGGTTGCCGTGGCCGGTGCTATCACGGCTGCCGCAGATGTCGGCCGCGCGGCCGACAAACTGTTGGCAATGTTGGAGTAATCCAGTGAGTATAGTGGGCAGCCCCGATAGCTTGCCTATCGGGGCTGCCATGAGCATTTCGCCCTATTCGCCCGGCATCTTGATCTTGGGAACCTTCACCTTAGAGGGCAATGCGGTCCACTGTTTGTCGCCAATCAGACCGACCGTGCTGATATCGATGGGCTTGAAGCCGATCTTTGCAGCCGGTGAGCCGGGCTTGAGGCTGAAGTCGCCCGCCGCCGGATTCGCAAAGCCTGGATCGGCGGCGATGGATTCGGCGTCGTGGCCTTTGGCTTGCCAATCGGCAAGCGACAGCCCGCCGAGGAATTTGAGCGTGGCCGCGTCGGTGTTCCAGTAGAGGTTGCGCTTGAGAGTATAGTTTCCGTTGCTCCAGTTGCCGCCCAGCGGGGGCGTCTTGGCGCCGAAGATGATGTTGCCCTCGATGGTGAAGGAACTGTGCTTCTCTTCGCGCGAGCGGATGATTTGCCCACGCTGGGCGGAGAACGCCAGCACGTTGTTGCGAACGAGGTTTTCGCGGCCGTAGTGCTGGTGGAAAGCGCCGTCCTTGACGCGATAGACGACGTTGTTTTCCATCAGCACGTCGCTGCTGCCCTCGTCGGTGTATAGGCCCCATCCGCCGTAGCTGTAGCTGAGCACGTCGTGGATGTGGTTGTAGCGGAGTTGCGTGCCGGGCGCGCAGCCCAGGTGATAGATGCCGCCCATGTCGCTGAGCTGGCCGTAACCCAAGTGGTGAATGTGGTTGTACTCGATCTTGTTATGGTGGGCCGACGTGGGCTGGTAACCCCAGCTCCAACCGACCGATACGCCCGTGTAGATGAAGTCGCTAATTTCACAATGCTGGACCTTGTTGTGTGAACTTTTTCCGATCCACACGCCCACGCCGGCGTGATAGACGTTGCCGCCGTCGTTGATGAAGCAGTTGTAGATTTCGTTCCGCTCAGCTTGAAGCTCTTTATCCTTGGGCAAGCCCCCCTCGCCCAAGCGAACGCCGCCCGCGGCCAAATCGTGAACGTGGGATTGCACAATCCGATTGTCTTTGCAGCCGTTTTTGAGCCAAATCCCGTAGCTGCCAGTGTGGGCGATTTCGCAGCGTTCGAACAGACAGTTGCGCGCGGCGACGGCGCGGACCGTGGCGTGCGGCAGACCGGCGTTGGCCTGGCCGTCGACCGTGGCCGCCTTGGGCATAATCCAGCCGGTGTGCTGGAATGAAATGTCACGAAAGCGAAGGTGCTCGACGCATTGACCGGCGGCCGCGTCGCCGGCGATGACCAGCAGTTCTTGGGCCACGGGCGCCACGAAGCGGGCCGTTTTCATGTCCTCGCCGGGGCGTGGGTAATAGGTCAAAACGCCCGTCTTGCCGTCGAGATGAAACTCGCCCGGAGCGTCCAAGGCCGCGCGGATGCCCTCGATGTAGTAGCGCTCGTTTTTGTCCCAATAGCCCATCGGCCAAGCACTTGGCGCGGTGAAATGTACGATGCGGTTCTTAGCGTCGATCGATTTGATGTGATGACGCGATGTGGTCCAGCTATGGTAAACCACGGCCACCGCGTCGTCGAGGTCGGGCCACTGGCGGATATCCTCGCCCTGGTAAACGAGAGCAGTTTTAGATTTTCCTTTTCTGCCGCCGCGTTTCCACGGCTGCTTCTCTTTGCCATCGAAGACGAAACTGTCGGCGCGGAACCAGTCGTTATTAGGCGTGCGGGCCGGCGTAAGCCTTTGCCCGTCGGCAAAAAGTTCGCGGAAGTACCACTTGCCCTGCTTGACTGCCTCGATAGTGGTCGTCCATAACGGGCCATCTGCCTTCTTCCAACCGCCGATCGGCCGTCCGCCGGAGATAATCGGTTTCTCGCCGGGATATGCGGCATAAGTAATCGGCGCCGCTTTCGTGCCGGAATTATCGGGCCCCAATACTATCGGCTTTTCGATGCGGTAAGTTCCGCCCCGCAACAAGACCTTCAGCGGGCCGGTGGGCTTGAGCGTTTTAATCACCTCGGCCGCGCGGGCAACACTGGCCAGCGGCCCGTCGGTTTTTTGCTCGTTGGCCTTCGCCAGCCGTCCCGACCAGGCATCGTTGCCCTGGGGCGAAACGTAGAGTGTTGCGGAAACGGCGGCTGCCGAGCTTATCGAAAGCAGCATCGCGGAAAACAAAACCGCAAGAACAACAAGAAACAAGGGTCGCGTGGACATCGGCAGGCTTCCTTTAGTGGAGGGCATGGGGGGGCAGGCTATGCGTTTGGTGATAAACGTCAGGCACCAGTATAGCAGACTGGCGGAAAAACACAAAAAGTCAGATCTAGGCCGCTTGTCGGCTTCGTAAAACCACAATTGACGACCGCATTTGCCCATCACGGCCGCATATCGACATCCAGCGTAGCCCCGTCTTCGGTTACAGTGAGCGACAGCCCGCTTGTCTTCGGGTGTCGGTACTTTTGGGGAATATTGGGGAATTTCGGCATCTGGGCCGGTGTCATGCCAGCGCCCGTGGGGGCATCGAAAACGGGCGGATTGACCGTGACTTGATAATCGCCCGGCGGAAGCCCGGCGCCCTGAGCCATTACGACCTTGTAATGTCCTTGTTCGTCTAGCTTGGCGGTCATGTGGATACCCTTGGCCGGGTTACTGAACATGACAACGCCTGCGGTGAGCGGTTTACCCTGAAAGGTAACCTTGCCCGAGACGGCCCCCAACTTCTCGCCTTGATCGCAACCGACCATGCAGGCAGCCACAATCAACGACCCCAGGGCCACTTTCGTTACAATCGATTTTCGTATTGTTAATTCCATTAGAATCCCTGAAAAGCATTGCCGTCGTCGCGGTTGGCCAGGTCGTAAAGAATCTGGATCTCGGTATCATCTTCCATAAAACGTACGGAGCCATCTACAAGAAGTACCTGCGCGCCTCCGGGATGTGCCGACTGGATCGGACGATTGGTGCCGCAATTGCCCTCGACGCCAATCGCAGCGTACGACCGTTCGTTGATGCGGTGTAGTACGCACGTGGTGTTGAACGCTCTTTGCCAGCCCTCGATTGCCGGGCCCATGGGAAAGGAGTGGCCACAGTCCGCTCGGCAGTCGATTTGGCTCCCGTCGGTGTCTATACACCAGCCCGACTGCTCGCCGACCATCATGGTCTTGCTGGTGCCGTCTGAGATATCGCGAATCGAAACACTCTCATGCATGAACAACGCTCCGCCCGAACTAATTAGTCCCCAGGAAGCGTTGCCGCCGCGGTCCGTTGTGGTAGGATGATCGGCTCCGCCGGAGATGCCCGCATAAGTGGCGCTCATACAGTTGCCCGCCCTGTAAGGCGGAAGAGTACTGGAAGGGCAATACATGAATGCGAAGAAACGTCCATTGAGTTGCTCGCGGTTATAGGGGTTGGCTCCCGTGCTATCCGAGCCGACCCAGCCGACCGTATCTCGCCAAATACCGTACTTGCCTTCGTGATCGAACGAATCCACCATGCCACCTTGTTCGGCATAGGGCAGAATCCGCACCCACCAGGAAAACCCATAACCTCCGGCTTTTGTTGCAAGGCCGCCGGGTGGAAGCACGCCCATCGCGCTTTCATAATTCAAAATCGCCAGGCCCGTCTGCTTCATATTGTTGGAACATTGCACGCGTCGCGCTGCTTCGCGGGCAGCCTGTACGGCGGGCAGCAGCAATGCAATTAGAATGCCGATGATGGCTATAACGACCAATAGTTCAACCAGCGTGAAGGCTTTTTTAGATGTTGGATTCATATTCAATTATCCTCTGACGCGTTAAAATTCTTCCAAGGCGTTGCCGTCGTCGCGGTTGGCCAGATTGTAAAAGAGATTGAGCTCGATATCTTCTTCCAGGAATCGTACCGACCCGTCGGCCAGCAGCACTTGGGCGCCGCCGGCGTGGGCCGATTGGATTGGCCGGTTCGATCCGCAGTTGCCCTCGACACCCAAGGCCGGCATCGACCGTTCGTTGATGCGATGCAGAACACAGGTGGTGTTGAACGCCCGCTCCCAGCCGTCTGGGCCCGGTCCCATGGGAAAGCCGTGAAAGCAGTCGGAACGGCAATCTGCGTTGCTGCCGTCTGTGTTTATGCACCAGCCCGACTGCTCGCCGACCATCATCGTCTTGCTCGTGCCGTCGGAAATATCG
>CAZISU010000533.1:0-5035 GCA_964541935.1 uncultured Planctomycetaceae bacterium
GCTCAACGCAACCGGACAAGGGATTGGGCGTGCCCTGACGGCCCTGCTTGGCGTGGCGGAAGAACGAAACGCAATCTCGCAACGATGCCAGCCCCAGGCCGGTCACGCGTGGATTTTTTGCCGTGTATACAAGATCGTATAGCCAACCGGGCCGGAAACCGTCTTTGACGTAAAGATGCGTGGCGTCCGGCGTCACCTTACCGTTTTCCCAACGGCCAAAAGCCCATTGTTCGCGAGGAATTTCAATAGGCTCAGCCGAGCGGCGCGGACGCATGATGAGTGTTGCCGTGGCATTGTCCAGGCTCACCGCAGGGTATGCGTCCGAGGTGCCCCACGGCGTCCCAAAGAACGGCCGACTAAAAATACTCTCATCATCCACACAGATTTCTACATGTGCCTTGCCCGTGATCGTACCGCCGTCTTTTTTGTGAGCGACGGGAGCACCCATCAGCAACCGGTTATTGCCGTCCTCCACCACGTCGCCGTTCCAGCCGGTCCAAAGCACCGAATAGCCATGCCGCATAAGGAATCCGTTGCCGGCGTCGGCCAACGTGCTTGGCGTGTTGCTGAATTCACCTTCGTTGAAGGTCCAAACGGCCAGTTTGCTACCGCGATTGTGGACATCGTAGAGAATACGACGGTTGCCACGACGCGGGTCGACCGGCTTGAGTAGGCAGAAATCTGTCCAGCATTCCACTTGCCCTCGGTCGTTGCGAGGCGCCAGCTTGAGGTCGTTGATCCGAGCGTTGGCCGGGTCGCCGGGATCTACCTCGACAATCATACGCCCGGTCAGTTTTTCGTAAGGCCCTGTTTGTCCGAAGCTGTGCCCATCGGCAAACGGTACGCGACTGTCAATCTCCACTCTAGTAACTTCGGCGTTTGTCGGGCCGGCATTCAACACTATTAGCGATAAAACTAATACGCATGCGATCTTTATTATTCTCGAACGAATCATGATTTTTGTGCCGAGAAACTGTCGTCTGTTTTGCTTTTTGTTCATTTACCATCCTCTTTGAAGATCAGCGATAGGTTGTCGGCGTAGCCGTCACCGATGGGATTATTCGATGTGGCGGGAAGCCCCGTCTTGGCGTGTATGGACTTGAGCAATATCTCGACGGTTCGCGTGCCTGGCGGCACCGGGCCTTCTTCTTGGCGATGCATCAGTCCGCTTACGCTTTGCCGATGCGTGGCCGTAACGGGGCCTAACGCGCCTTGCCCAAGACTATGCCCGTTCTCGTCGAGGAAATTGGCGTCCAGAATTATGCTGTCGTTCTCCGAAACGCGTCCTCCCAGCCAGGCTGAAAGGTCGAAGCGAATACGGCCTTTGTCGATCCGAGAAGCCAATTCCTCAACGTTGATGCGCTGAGTGATTTCGCAGTCGTTTACACCCACGAAATAATAGCAGCCGCGGTCGACAGGCCCGGGGGCAAATTCCCTAAGCCCTTGGAATGAACCTTTGCTCTTATAAGGAAACGTTGTGGCAGGCGTGTGATCTTCCCAACCGGGGATCTGCATGTTGACCAGATAACCTTGATGCCGAGGCGCGCCCTGGATACCCGACTCGAAGTCTGCATTGTCGATCAGATTACGGCCGAGCAAACGTTCCGCGCTGAGGGTGCGGCAGAAGCGGGACGGGTCGACGGCAATGCTTCTTGTTTTTGATGCCAGAGCATCAATGTGCATGGCCTGGCCCGCCGCCAGTTCGCGCGTAGCAAGAACCGTACCCTGCGGGTTCAATAGTTCCAACTTCACTCGACCTTTGAACACGTGCGACTCCACGCTTTGGCGATTGGAAACATCAAGAGCAAATTCGGTCCCCAGATCTATCACGTTGACTAGATCTGTGTGGACGGTAAAGCCTTGTGCCTGCTTGGGCACGTTTGCCACAAGCTTGCCGCGGCGCAGGAATCCCTCGGCCGCATTCTGCACAATAAAAGTAGCGGGGCCTTCAAGGATAACCTTGGCTCCGTTGCGGAACGTCAATTCCGCCAACCCGCTCTGCAAGCTAATCTCTTCTCCGGAGTTTAAACCCGTGCCGGTGATCAAGCGGGAGCCATCGTTGTCCCAAACGCTGTCATGTGTTTCCGAGAGCCGAGCGATATAAGGGGACGAAGCATCAAAGGAAGATTTACGAAACACGCCAGACGCCCACAGACCGCAGACGGTCGCTGTTGCAAAGACCACAACAAGCAATAACCAAGGAGACATCCCATGTTGCGTGAAGAAATCGGTCCCTTGTCGTGTCATGTCAATCAATGGACCAAGAACCGGTGAACGCTTCGCCTCGGCCGCAACGATTGACCGGCGTCCAGCTTGATTGACTTCTTCGGCAATCTCTCGATCGATCAGCTCGGCCATCTGCCGCGAAAGGCCGGTAGACATGTCCAATCGCAACGTTGTATCCAGACAAAGATAGTCGAGGTATCTTCGGCGAGCTTGGGGGGTCTCGAGCACGAGCTGTTCCAGCCGATGCGCCGACTCCTCAGTTAAGTGCCCCTCGCACAAGGCCTCCAGCAATTCGTCCAATTCGATCTTGTGGTCATCCTGCGTCATCGTACTTGATCCCCTAGAGCGAGGCGGCGATTAATACACTCCAACAGAGTCTTTCGAATCCGCGAGAGGGACTTGTATACCGAACGAACGGGACGCCCGAGTTCTTCGGCTACGTGACGTGAAACTCCGCCAGGTCGATAACGTCGCTGAAGCAAATCTTGAGCGGCAGGGCTCAACTTATCCTTGCAATATCTCAACGCGCCGACGCGCAGCTCGAGTTCCTCGCAGCGCTGGGAAGCTTCCTCGGCAATTTCCTCGATAAAAAGGTCGCTAAAGTACAATTCGGCCTTGCGCCGCCGGGCTCGATAGTTGTAGACTTCCAGACGGGCTATCTTGCAAGCCCAAGCTTGAAAGTTTGTACCCGACTGATAGTCGTTGAATTTTTTCCACAGCACAAGATTCGTTTCCTGCAGCGCCTCTTCTGCTTCTGTGGGATTGGGTATCAACGCCCGAATGAAGTAGTAGACGTGCAAACGATAGCGCGTGAAGAGTTCCACAAACTCCTCGGTCCGTGCCGCCCTATCATTAAACGCTTCCTGATCCATATTATTTCCGAATTACGAATTCCAATTTCTAGTTGGGCCACATGCGCAGTGGTAACCAGTAACTTCCCCACTTGTTAACTGCAAAATTCGCAAAATCTACCCTCACAAAATTAACCGTTAATCGTATAGATCGGCTCCGTCCGATCGCAATTCATTCCGGAACATGGCCATCCGCTTCCCCACCGGCAGAGGTGGACAGCGAGCGGTACACTTGCATATCCAAATCATCGGCGAGGAAATGTACGCCGCCGTCAGCCATCAAAAAATTGGCGCCGCCGGGATGCTCGCTACCCATCGGCAGATGGTTGTACTGCACATTGTCTTGCACGCGATCGACCGGCGCATTGATCGCGTGTCGCACAACTTTCAGGCTGTAAGTTCCACACATGGCGTCGCAGCCGAGGATCCATGGGCGAACGTTTTCCGGCCAACCGACATATTTAGCTATGTGGCGATCAGCGTGAGCAAACTCGCCGATGGCCAAGGTGTTGCTCAGCCCGTCAGAGACCTCGGATACTCGGCGATAGAGTCGCACTCCAAAAATCCCATTCCGAGCAATATTGCCGGCCTTTTTGCACGGAGTCATACGATCCCCGTCTTTCAGTGCACCTGCCACCCCCTGGTAGTTCAACAGGGCACCGTTCATGAAAGAAAATGGGCAGTCTCTGATAAGCGTAGGGTCTGAATAGCTCGGGCAAAGGTAGGTCGGAATTACCGTCCAGCGGTGTGGCTCCAGGTGTGGATCGTCGTTGAGGTTAAGCTGCTCGAAGACGTCGGCTTGCCCCAGATAGGGGAGCAAATGTGTGAACAGCCCGTGCTGTCGCGGACAAACCGCGCCGACGGGAAAATATTCGTGGGAATGGACCATGTAGTTATGTAACGCCATGCCCATCTGCTTGAGATGGTTGGTGCATTGAAGCCGCCGGGCCGACTCTCGGGCACTTTGCACCGCGGGAAAAAGGACCGCCATCAAGAGGCCCATGATCGCGAGGACGACCAACATCTCCACCAAAGTCAGGCCACGGCAATGCACAAAACGCTTCGACGTCATGAGACGATTCCTCTAAACAATTAACCTCACTCGGAGGGCAAATACATGCTCATCGCCCTGTACTTTTCAGGGTACACGTCACAAGGCTCGTTTGCTAGAGGGTTCCTGTTATGCGGTTTATATAATTATTTGGGAATTTTCCGAGAGTAGATATTTTACCCAAATCGACAAGCACGGCACCGGTGCTAATGTAATTCACCTTATTCCACAAGGCACGCTGCGACGTGCCGTCATGGGTACGGCCAATCGACGCCCCAATCCCAAAGAGTTGGACGAAATGCGGCGGAAGATCGACGAATACATGCAGGCCGGCGCCTGGAGTAAGTCGACGGGTTTAATCTATCATCATGGCTATAGACAAGATAGCGATTTGACGTAAGTCCATAAAGAAAGCCGACTTACGTCGGCTTTAAAAAGCGGATGGGGAGGGATTTGAACTCTAAAGTAACTTACGGAAAATACGCCGTAAACCGCTATGCTGAAACGACTTGCGACGATTAATGATTTTCTAAAATTGGACAAATTAGGACAGATTTAGACTCATTTCCCACCATCCGGGTATCGCGATACCCGGTGATTTTACTCCCTCGACCGTTCTTCTCGGAAAGCATCAACCACGGATTGAATCGATTCCTTAAAATCTTCGCGGGCCTTCTGCTCAGCTTTCAAGTGTGCCTCATGAGCCTCCAGAATTGCCGTCTGAAGCCTTGGTATCACCTTGGGTTGAAGATACCATAATGCACAGGATAGAACCACGAGGGTCCCACCCAGGAATATCTATGGCGGGCTTTGCGCAGGGCTTCCTGCTCGTCGTCGCACTTGCCCTCTATCTGGTTGTATTTGGCTAAGAAGTCTTTAGGCTCTTCGATAGCTTGTCGATAAAGCC
>CAZISU010000534.1:0-5021 GCA_964541935.1 uncultured Planctomycetaceae bacterium
GTCGATCTGCACCTCTACACCGAGACGTTTTTTTAGGTCTGCCACGACGCGAAAAAAGGATGCGTTGTTGTAATTCATTTGTATTGGGCTGTGGAGGATATTGCGGATTCGCTTCTCCGTTTTTTCTCTCCTGCTCGGATCAAGCTGCCCTATCGTTTTGCCGTTGGTGATACGCCGAATTTTTCTGAGGAATGCCGCAATCTCTCTGTGCACCGAATCGGTTTGTAGAATAATGAATGTGTTTATGCCCAACGACTCGCTGTGGGCAATCGCGCCTCCACCGCCACAGTAACTCCACATTTCTGGTCTACAGCACTCTAGCATCGCGTTGTCCACGCTCGTATCAAACTCATACGCATAGGTTTCTATAGTGTGTTGCAGAAGTGCCAAAGCGTGGGCAATATTATTCCCATACTCATGCTGATTATAAATGGTTGTGCAATAGTAAATATCATCGACAGGATAGAACATTACTCGGAAATGATTATCGCTGACGACTTCCGGCGTTGAAATGAACAGCGTTTCATCCCACACAGAGAACGCCATGCCGTGATTGTCCAGCATCCGCCCAAGGGCCGAGCGGAGCGTGGCGTCTTTCATTGAGAAATTAATCGACACTTTGCTTATATCACCGATTTTATCGGCAGCTTTAGGATCTATCCGCATCGCTACGCCCAGCCGTTTCTCCAGATCCGTAACAACCTCCTGCAGTGGCGTGTTCACGTATTCCAAGTCGATCGGCTCACCGAGAAGTTTTATGATTATTTGCTCGGTTTTCCGCTTTCGTGTCGGTATAGTATCGGGCGTATTGCCTCTAGAAAGACCGCGTAATTCTTCGAGAAACTTTGTGATCTTGCGGTGGTTGACTTCGGTTTGCGAAATGATCAGTCCGTTGATACCGCCAAAGTATGCGGGACACATTGCACCCTCGCCACCGACTTCCGTCCAGTTGCAGGGATCGATCAAGACTGTCAGCATCCCCATGAGACTGTCCGTATGCAAAAAAGGACCTGACGGAGGTTCCTGCCAGCCACCCGGTGACGGAGGAGTGATGTCGAAATCCACGGTGGGATCCCACTCGGCCAGATCCACGACCGGATAGACGACGGTTCGCAACGGTAGTTCATAAACCGCAGCCGTTGTTGTTATTAACAACGTTTCGTTCCAAATCGTGTTTGTTAGCCCTGATGGCGCGAGTATCAGATCCAACGCCGAGTGAAGCGTGATCCTCTTCGCGACAAATGTGATGGGCATGTTCTCGTTTAGCCCCTCGTTAGCCAACTGTTGGCGGTCAAGCTGAACCTCGATACCGAAACGTTTCTTTAAGTTCGCTGCAACCTTAAAAAGCGGGGTTTCCACATAGTTAAGCTCAACAGTTTTTTCGAGCGACTTCTCGATTTTTAGTTCAGTTGGGTGCCTTGGGAGATAATCTCTACCCTGTTGGCAAAGTTGCAAATTGCTGAGTAAATACGCAATCTGACGATGGACGGACGATTGTTGCAGGACCACCAAGGCTTGGCCATTAACAAACTCCAGTGGCTCAATTTCCCCTTCCCCGCCGACCTCGCGCCAATCATATGGCGAAATACAAGTTATGATTGACTCGATCAAATCGCTAACTTCGTACTCACTGCTATCGCATAACCTATCAACCGAATAGACTTCGATTCGTTGATATTCTTCCCCGGCAGACTGAGTAGTGATCGCAAGCACATCATCCATGACCACATGCGTCAGGTCCAATTCACGGAATATCACCCCCAAGGCAGAACGTAGCGTGATCCCATCGGCATTGAACTTGATCGGCACGTCCGGCTTGAGCCCCGCGTCATCTAACGCCTCGCGATCGAGCCAGACCTCAATGTCAAACCGTTTCCGCAGATCGGCGGCAACTGTTTTTAGAGGTGTATTTTCGTAAGAAAACGTTGATGCCAATTCAAGGGCCTTTTCGATCTTTTGCACCGTGGGGCTTTTGGGGCAACACGGTTTGCTTTGTTGACATCGCCGCAGTTTGTCTAGGCATTTCGCGACCTTGCGATGCGCCCAATCGCTATGTCCAATCACCAGGGCGGCTCCGCCTTCAAATTCCACCAGACGAATGCCGACTTCTTCGGAGATGCGATTCCAAGATGACGGCGCGATACTCATCGCAATCACTTTCACCAGGTTGTCTCGGTTGGGGAAATCTCCGACCGGATAGACTCGCACTAGTTGACATTCTTCTTGTACATAGTACCAGCTCGTGATTCTAAGAACGTCGTCGGTGATTTTGTATGCCAGATCCAAATCATACAGCATCAAATTCAAGGCTGAACGTAGCGGGATGCCTTTCGCGCTGAATGTTATTAGCACGTTCTCGTCGAGCCCTCCATCACACAGCGACTGGCGGTCGATCCAGATACTGATTCCAAACCGCGATTTCAGATCGGTCGCAATGTCTCGTAGCGCAACCGAGTCATATTCGAGCGTAACGAGTTGGTCTAGTTTTTGATCGAGTTTCGCTTCTACCGCCGGCCGCGAGCGTATGGGCAACCCACGCCGACAACGTCGCAGCCCATCAAGAACATTTGTTATTTGCCCGTGTACCGCATCGGTGGTTTTTATCCGCAAGGCCGCTTTGCCATGCGCCGTGACCATCTGTATGGTTCCATATCCACGGGTGCCCTTCCAACTGTCCGGATAGACGCAAGTGGTGATGATCTCAACCAACTCGTCCAGGTCCAACTTATTTTCGACCACCAAATCGCCGACCGCATACAGTTTGTCTAGAGTATGGTTCGCTTCCAGGTCCGCTTGAGTTGTAATCAAAAGGCGGCCGTCGTCGATTACATGCACAAGTCCCAAGTTCGCGAGCATGCATTCAAGAGCTATGCGAAGTTTTGCTCCCTTGATACACGCTGTGACAGGCACATTCAAGCCCAGATATTCGTCATTCAAGGCCTTCTTATTGATCGAGATGGGAATATCGTGCAATTCTACGAGATACTCGACAGCCTCATCTAGGGGTGTTTTTTTGAACTGGAGATTCGTGGGCTGGTCGAGAATTTTTTCGATTTCTCCGGCCGATAATTCCCCCGTTATGAATAGAGGGAAAATCACTGCACACGCCGCGGCGAACAACGACACAAGTCTGAGCATTGCAACTATCCCCTCCGACTAGTTCGTCACAGAAAAACGCGAATGACAATTCACCCGATGGCATCATACGTATTCTACCATGCATTCAAGCCTGATACCAACAATCATTCATAGAATCGCAAGAGATCATATCGGCCTATCGCCGGGCTTGCGAGTGATAGGGCCTAAAAGCAAAGTGTTGATTACTTTGTTAGCCGAGCCGCTTGCGGCCGTGGGAAATGCCCCGACTTCCGGCTCCTCCACAGACGCGAGCAAGCTCGGCGGCTAACAAGCATTATCCTTTTTAACGAGCTGGTAGCGGTCAATATTTAGCGGTTATCAACCGCGCGCAACTGATCGAGCAACGCTTCAATCTCGTTATGAACTTCGCGGGTTTGCGAAATTACCAACACGCTCTTGCCGTTGAGCATAAGGGGCCTGAGGCTTCCTTCTCCACCAACTTCATCCCAGCTTTCCGGTGCAATACAAGCAGTGAAAACATCAGCGAGCGATTCCAGCTTTTCGGCGCAATTTTCCACCAACTCTGTAACCGCGTAAACCCTCGTTTCCATTCGTTCCTGGGCCGCACACGTTGTTGTAATCTCAAGTACTTCATCGTGGATCGTGAAGGTTAATTCCACATCGCGGAGCAGCAACTTTAAAGCCGATCGCAATTTCACTTGTTTTAGCCTATAGGTGATGGCTGTCTCTGGATCAAGGCCTTCGTCGTTCAATGCCCTACGATCCAGCACGATTGGTATGTCGTGTGCTTCACTCAGGAAAACAACGACATTCTGTAGCGACGTTTCCTCGAACTCAAATGTTGTGGATTCATCAAGCGCTTGCTCGATCCTCTCTTCCGCCGTCAGCTTCTCTTTCTCTTCGCCCCGTGAGTGTTGAGCAACCAGCAACACTCCGGCCAATGCACACAACACGGCCATCATCGACAAACTTTTCGATAGGGTTCTTGCAGACATCACAGATCCTCCTCCCGGGCGCTGCGCCGCAACGCCAATAAAAGAAACGCGAAAGGTAAATGCCGCCGATAGTGTTCCGTCCCACCAAGACAAGCGGGCCACCGGCTTAGAACAGCCGGCATTTTACCACACCTGTGGGCCGTGAGTCAAAGCTGTAGGTACTAAATGGCCGTTTTAGTTTGGTAATGCAAGTTATTTACGCTACCCCCCCCGCGGTAATTTTCCGCCTAACCTCATACGGTAACCTATGATTGCAAAAAGGGCCGGCCAGAACGGTCTGTATATTTGTTTATTTCTTTCCGGAAGGAGACTCCCCGATGGCAAAACGCATTGGAAAATTGTGGCTTTGCGCGGTTGTTGCCGCGACAATTCTGACCGTATCTACAGCCCCGGCCGTGGCCGACGATTCGAAGGCTTCGATTGAGAAACTCGATACGGCGATCAACTTGATCCCCGAGGACGCTGCTTTTTATTCGTCCATGTTTCGCGGCCGCGAGATGATCGAAACCGTGGCGGCCAGTAATGCCTGGAAGAAGCTGACCGAAATTCCCTTCTTGCAGATGGGATGGCAGTTCTACCAGATGCAGACGACCAGCGAAGAGAGCGTGCCCGGCAAGATCGACAAGGCGCTCAACGACCCGCAGGTCAAAGAGATTTTGGCCATGCTCGGCGACATGTTCTCGACCGAGACGTTTGTCTATGGCGATGCAAGCATGGTCGATACGGTCGAACTCTTTCAGCAGCTCAACAACGTCAACCGCATAGCCCCGCTGATGGCTCATCTCGACGCCAAGGACGGAGACGCCGACCAACAGAAGGCCAAGGCCAAAATGATTCTGGCTGTGCTCAGCCAGAACCTGGACAAAATCAAAGTCCCCAGCCTGATTATGGGTTTCAAGTTGCAAGATACGCAACGGGCAGCCGCAC
>CAZISU010000535.1:0-5018 GCA_964541935.1 uncultured Planctomycetaceae bacterium
TCCTTCAACCTTGCCGGCACATACTCCTCAGTAACGTAGCTGATATCCTTGCTGATCAGCGCTTCCACTTCCAACTTGAACCCATTGTCGAGCATCGTCTTGATCTCTTTCTGCCACGGCTTCTTCTGCGTAAACCAAGGATAATTTGCGATCTGCTTGGCCCGTTTCTTGTCGGTGTCGTTAAGGTTGATGGTCACGCTGTCGGACAGCCCGCAGCGGATGAAGTCCTTCGAACGCAGCCCCATGAACTTGGCCCCGGGTATGGCCATGCGTCGCGACTCGTAGGCCAGATTGATCGAGCCCTGTTTGATAACGCTGTAGATGTAATACCCCCAGGGGTCGTTATCCAAGAGGCAGTAGACCGGCAGTTTGAGTTCGCTCTGCAGGCGGTGCAACATGCGTCGCACGCCCCGCGGCGGCTGGCCCGCACCGTGCGTGAGAATACACTTGTGCTTACGCCAGAACTTGTCCTCGTTGAAGCGTTGCCAGACTGTATCTTTTTCGACATGCAGGATAAATTTGGCATTGCATTTTTTGAACTGGATAACCTCGGGCTCGACAATCGACGGAATGCCGTACCCACCGGATCCCATCCGCGCGCAGTCGATCTCGTCGCCGCTGTCCAGTAGCACCAGGTCGCCCACCATATCGCCCCGCTTCTGTGCGTAAAGGTGCAACTCCTCGCGCAGGCTGTTGAGCAAAACCTCGACGTCTTCGATAACCGGGTCGCATTCCGATTGCTCGCCGAACGTCTCTTCCTTGGTGCCCTTGATGGTGTGCTTGAGCAGGTAGTAGAGACCTCGAATACTGGTTGTCTTGCCCTGTTCGATAAGCTGCTTGGCCCCGCTGCCGACCAAGAGCGTCTGCATGAAGCTCTTGGCCTGCGAAAGGTTGAACAACTGTCGAGTGGTGGTATTTTTGCCCATCTCGATAATTTTACGCGTGCGGTTATAGCTCACGTTCGAGAGCGACCGGGTAGGTATACTCAATTGAGGATCGCGTTTGAGATCGGCCGCCTTGACCACCTTTTCGGACAAGCCAACCAGCGACCCCAGCGTCTTTTCATCCCGCGGCGTAAGCACCACCGGCTCCGTCAGTCGTTTCTTAGCGACCTTCTTCTTAACTTTTTTTCGTAGAACTTTTTTCTTAGCCACGTTAATCTTCTAAGTTATGGTATTGGCTGCATCAACAATTCGACCAGAGAGCGGCTCGAAGTCGTCGCATTGGCAGGTCATCTTGCTTTTTAATCACGAAAGTACGAAAGGTTGTTTTCAATCAATCTTTTCGCATTTTCGTACTTTCGTGTTTTCGCGATCCCTTTACAAGTAGATCAAATTATCACAACACACTTCAATTGCCCTACTCCTCATCCTCTGTCTCCTCATCTCCATTCCCATTAGTAATCCGAGCCACCTGATCCTCCGCCTTCACGATCAGCACGTTGTCGCCCAGATCGATTTCTTCCTCGTCGATGGGCCGCCCACGATCATCGAGCTTGACGTCGGCTTCGGCGGTCCGCTTTTCCGCTACCAGCACAAGATTGTTGTAAAGGTTTTCACGGTCGACGTTGGCATCGATCTCGGCCGCGGCCGTTGCCACCTCGCCCAGGTAGCGGAGAAACACAGCTCGCCGCTCCCCCTCGTGTTTAACTTTCTTGCGTCGCCGCAAGTACATGCCCAATTTGCGGCCCACGGCTTGCAGACCCAGTCGCAATTCCTTCTGAATTTCGGGATACGAGGCCACGGCCTCCTTCGATTCGCTCGTGAACGGCACCCACACGCTGGCCATGTGTACCATCAAGGTCACTTGCCCCCGCGGCAGCGAGCCGCGCGACTGGCTCAGACCGTAGGAACGCCAATTGGTTTGCATCACCATCTGCGTAATTGCACAGGCACCGGCCTGAAACTGCAAGGGCACGCGGTTGGCGTAGCGGAACACGTTCATCGTCTGCCCGTCGTGCAGGTTGACGCTGCGCATGGCCTGGTGCAGGCGGTCGATATCCCGCTCGCGCAGATTGCCCGGCGAGATGCGCGTCTTCTGTTTCGATTCGGCGATGATCTTATCGGCGCCATCGGTGCCCATGCCGTCGAACGTGTTGACCATGAACTGCCGCAACGTGCGTGCGTCGCTTTGCAAGAGCAGTTCGACCAGTTCTTCCCGCGTCACCCGATGCGCGGTCGAGCCGCCTCCATAGGCCAGCCCGACTTCGATCTGGAAGGGGTTGCCGCGATACACGGACGGCGGTCGCGTGGCGGCCACGAAGAACTCGCCCGGCACCACCTGGTGCAGGCCCTTAAGAAGCAAGTCCTCGCCGATGGGCGAAATGCAATCCGTCGACGGCGGGCGGATCTTTGTTTTCTGAATCGCCTGATAGATCAGATCCGCTTCGTTACGGCCAATCTTACGCAGCGTGGTTCGCGTGCTCACGCCGGCCTCTTCGCACAAGCGACGTGCGACCGAGGGCGTAACTTTCGAAAAACTGCTCGTCAAAAATCCCGACACGGTCGACTCGCTCGAGTCCTTCAGCAGGGCCACCAAGCGGCCTAACTCGACACCGTACGGATGCGGCTTGATCTCCTTGGGCTCCTCGGGCAAGTCCTCGGTCACACGCGCGTACTCGCGTTCGCTCCCGTCCGGGTCGACATAGTGTAGCGTAACGTGCGGGTTGGCGATGGCCGTCTGTTCGAGATACTCGTCGACGCTGCCCCGCCCGCGCTGATACTTGGCCTCCAACTCGATCGTCACCCGCGTGCCATGGTCCGATTCGATCCACTCGATACCGTGCTTTTCGATGGCCTTCGTGCCACGTTGGCCGGGCGGAATCTCGACTCCCTCGCCGCGTTTGTTGACGATCTCAGGGCAGTTCCGCTTGGTGTCGATTTGAATTTCGTAATAGTGGGCCGGCTTGCGGACCGAGACCTTCGACATGATCTTGACCGGCTTGCCCGTGGTCAACATCCCATACATGCCCGCCGCGCTGATGCCGATGCCCTGCTGCCCGCGGCTCATGCGCAGGCGGTGGAACTTCGACCCGTAGAGCAGCTTGCCGAAAATCAGCGGGATCTGTTTCTTGAGAATCCCCGGCCCGTTGTCCTGGATACCGGCCTTGAAACGGCCCGATCGGGTGGGCTCGATGTGGACCCAAATCTCGGGCAATATGCCGGCCTCTTCGCAGGCGTCCAGGGCATTGTCGACCGCTTCTTTGATGGTCGTCAACAGAGCCTTGCGGGGGTTGTCGAACCCCAATAAGTGCCTGTTTTTCGCGAAAAACTCACTTACGGAGATGTCGCGTTGGCTGGCCGCCATCGATTTGGCTGTCGCCCTACGCTTCCGCCCATTGGTCCCAGGGGAGGGTTTTCCGTTGTTTTCGGCCGTTTTGCTTATGGATTCGGTACTTTGAGTCTTGGTAGCTGCCAATCTTCCATCTTCCTAATGATCTGCACACGCATTGAACGAGACTTTTAGGATTATAGCGACTCGCGAGTCTCCCTCCCAGGTGGTTTCGCCCGCGTTTCAGCCCCCAACCCGGCCTACGAGATTCAATATCCACCGAGATCGACCAGAAAAACATCATCTACTAGATTCTCAACGACTTCCCGAGCTAGATTCCGCCACGCTTGGCAGTTATCCAGAATCAAGCTATCGGCCGTTGCCACCGCTTGCTCGCAGACGCTCAGCAGAGGGTCCGGATCGGTCACAAGCTCGACCCGCCAGGCCCAACCGCGCTCGGCGGCCACCTGGCGGATAATGCCGGCCAGCCGCCCGCTGTTGGAGACCGGGCTGTCCAGCAGCCAGGGGCAATTCGCGTAGCCCTGCTCGGCCATCGTCCGGCCGATCAGTTCCAAGGCGGGCAGCGTTTCGGCCACCTTGCGATAGTTACCGTGCATGCTGGCCATGTCCCGATAACAGCCGTCGCGGCCGACGAGAATCACGCCCCCGGCCAGGGCCGCTTCGACGGTGGTCAGAACATTGTAACCGTCGATGTGTAGAATGCCGTCCGATGAAGACTGCCCAGCGGCGATTAGCTTCGCTTGCCGCAGGTCAAGCTGCCGATCCGAACAGCACGACCGTCGCACGGCCGTCCGCTGCCGTGCAACAAGAGAGAAACGGTCGCCCACAAGTTTCAACGCCGAATCGAGCGGATAATCTCGGCTCAAGAGCCAGTTCAAATCCTCGGCCGCGCGACGCAGCTTGGGCAACATGTCGGCCGCAAAAAGCTGTCCGTCTTGCGGATGCGGTCCACGATGTGTTCTGCTGTCTGGCACAGTTTAACTCACCGCGAATACAAACCCGTCAAACAACCCATCTCCAGGATATGGTCGCGTATCTCTTCGACCAGCGCTTTTTCCGCAACGCCCGCATCGATGATCAGCTTCGCGTCCAACGCACAGATCGTGAAGTGATAATGATGTATCCCATGACTGGGCGGCGGCAGCGGGCCGCGGTAGCCCAGCGAAAGCTTGCCCGGCTTTGACCAGGAGTTCTGGCCCTGGAAGACACCGCAGGGTGATTTCAGACGCGGTTTTTGGTCAATACCCGCGGGCAAGCCGTCAAGGGTTACGGGGATTTTGTAGATCACCCAATGCACCCAAGGTTCGGCTGTGGGCGCGTCGGGGTCTTCGCAGATAATAGCCAGTTCCTTTGTCCCCTCGGGCAAGTTCGACCAGGCCAGCGGCGGCGATAGATCTTCGCCCTCGCCCGTGTACTGCTTGGGAATCCGCTCGCCGTCGGCGAAGGCCGTGCTGATAATGGAAATTGTCATGGGTTGTCTCCTGCGCGGGCTCGGCCCGCAACGCAAAAGGATAATGGCCGTGTGGCACTAGCTGCTTCTTAGGTACATTCTACGCATCACCATATTCCTGTCCCGCCTTAATCTTTTCAATCACGTTGTCATTTTCGTTATCATGCATGGTTGCCACGCCGTCAATATCAAGCATATAGTGATGCCCCTTGTCAGTAATGAAGGATAAAGCAACCGTTCTTCTGTAAAATTGATTTTCTTTTTAGGGCGGGTTAAT
>CAZISU010000536.1:0-5017 GCA_964541935.1 uncultured Planctomycetaceae bacterium
CCACCCCCACACAAACAAGTAACATTGCTTCCACCGCCGTGACCGACACGTTGCTGCTGACCCGTCTAAGAACCGCGGTGGCCGCCTGCCGCCAGGCCCGCTGTAGCATCAGTTTGCTGATGGTAGAGCTAAATAACGTCGATCAGATCATTTTCTCCCAGGGCCGAGACGGATACCAGAAGGCTTGTCGCTGGCTGGAAACACTATGTCAAGACCTTGAGTTCCCCGCCGCTTTCTGCCTGCCCGTGGGAGAGTCCGCCTTCGCCATAATTCTCTTGGACTGCGACCGCCGCGAGGTTGCCGGGCCGGCCAATGAGCTGATCCGAGCGGTCCAGGGTTTTGCCCACCAAAGCGAAAACGCCGGTGAAGGTGATGGTAAGAGTATCCATCCACTTTCAATAAGCGTCGGAGCAGCCACGGTTGCCATGCCGCCTAAGAATTTCCCGCCCAAGAGCCTTGTGGAAAGCGCCAGCCGCTGCCTTTACGGCTCCCGCTCCTCCGGCGGAGGGGTATTAAAAAGCATCGAGATCTACTGATTTCCGTCCGCGACCACACCCTACGGGTGGTGTAGCAACCTTCTATTTCTCGCATCTGGCGAAAATATTCCGCCTATTCCAGCTTTTCATGCCAGCGGGAGCTCATTTTTGGCCGATCCCCCTTTTCCATAACCGCAAGTGGCTTATAATGATGAGTTTCACCAATCTCTGTTTTCAATAAGACTGTAAACACTAATGCCGAAACAAAAGACTCACAAGGGCACGAAGAAGCGTTTCCGGCTGACCGCCAAGGGAAAGGCAAAGCATCGCAGGACCGGCACCAGCCACCTTGCCACGCATTTGACCCAGAAACAGACGCGGAACCTTCGCGGAACCTCAACGGTCGTCGAATCCGCCGCCAAGAAAATTCGTGAAGCCCTGGCTGGAAACAGCTACTAACTCCATCAGATGTCGCGGGACGGGCAGGTAAACGCCTTTCGACCTTGTGTTCGAAAGGGGCCTTGATTCCGCTGAATAAAAAGTAAAGGTAGAGAAACTATGAGAACTAGAAAAGGCGCCGCCAGAAACAAGGCCAAGAATCGCCTCTTCCGAAAAGTCAAGGGATACCGAGGCGGTCGCGGAACACTGCTGCGTTCGGCCAAGGAAAGCATCGTTCGCGCGGGCGTATACGCCTATCGCGACCGCCGCGTGCGAAAGCGTGAGTTCCGCAAGCTGTGGATCATCCGCATCAACGCCGCCGTGAGAATGCGGGACATCCGCTACAGCCAGTTCATCCACGGCCTGGTATTGGCCAAAATCGAACTCGACCGCCGAATGCTCGCCGAAATGGCCGTCAACGATCCGACCGGTTTCGATACGGTTGTCGAAAAGGTTAAGGAAGCCCTCGCAGCGGCTGCTTAATCTCGATCCGCGGGGCACCAAAACGCTCAAGAGAGGCGGGACTGACCTGCCTCTCTTTTTGTTTAGTATCATGGCCATATCAACGACCTCGAGTTTCCTATCATGGCACTAGCTGATTTTCTTGCAGATTTGGATGAATTGGTCGCCCAGGCAGCCGCCGCGTTCGAGTCGGCCGCCGATGGCGAGGCCCTCGAAGCCGCGCGGATCGAGCTCCTCGGCGCGAAAAGCGGGCGACTCAAAAACGTGCAAAAAGGGCTGGGCAAGGTCGACAAGCCCGACAAACCGACAGCCGGCAAACGTTTTAACGAGGTCAAGAAACAAATCGAGGCTGCCCTGGAAGTTGCCACCAAGCGGCTCAGCGGCGGTGGAGCGACGGGAGCCGTAAAAACCGATGGTTTCGACCCTACCGTGCCCGGCACCCGACCCACATTGGGACACTTGCACCCCATCACCCAGACGATCGAGGAACTGACCGACATCATGGGTCGGCTGGGCTTCACCGTCACCGAAGGCCCCGAGGTCGAGGATCTGTGGCACAACTTCGAGGCCCTAAACATTCCCTTGGCACACCCGGCCCGCGACCCGCTGGACAACTTCTACTTGGCCACGGGCAAGAAATCGGCTGGCGTCCCCAAAGGCGACGAGGGTTGGCTCTTGCGCAGCCAGACCAGCACCGTACAGATCCGCGTGATGGAAAAGACCAAGCCGCCGGTCCGCATCATCTCGCTGGGCCGCGTCTATCGCCCCGACACGGCCGACGCCACCCATTACCCCATGTTCCACCAAATCGAAGGCCTCCTGATCGACAGCAACGTGACCATGGCCGATTTGAAGAGCATCTTGCACCTTTTCGCCAGCAGCTTTTTCGGCGACGACGTCGAGGTCCGCTTCCGCCCGTCGTTTTTCCCCTTCACCGAGCCCAGCGTCGAGGTCGACATGAGTTGGAACGACCGCTGGATCGAGTTCGGCGGCGCCGGCATGGTCGACCCCAACGTGCTCCGCTCGGTGGGCTACGATCCCGAAGAGGTTTCCGGCTTGGCCTTCGGGCTGGGTATCGAGCGGGTTTGCGCCCGCCGCCACGGCGTGACCGACATCCGCGAGTTCTATAAAAACGACGTGCGTTTCCTGCACCAGTTTTAAGCAAAAGGACATACATACCATGATCATTTCCTGGAACTGGCTCAAGCAATACGTAACGCTCGACATGCCGCTGGACGAGCTGGAACACCGGCTGATGATGACGGGCCTCAACCACGAGGGCACTGAAAAGATCGGCGACGATCTGGCCGTCGACCTCGAGGTAACCAGCAACCGGCCCGACTGCCTGGGCCATATCGGCGTCGCCCGCGAAGTGGCCGTGATCTGGGGCCACAAGCTGAAAATCCCCGCTGCCGAGCCCAAGGCGACCGTACCCAGCGTTGCTGTGCCCGACGTTGGCGATCTGCTTAAAGTTCGGATCGATTGCCCCGAACTGTGTTTCCACTACACCGCGCGACTAATCCGCGGGGTGAAGATCGGCCCCAGCCCCGAATGGTTGACAAACCGCCTGGAAACCTTGGACATTACACCCATTAACAACGTGGTCGACATTTCCAACTACGTGATGATGGAATGCGGCCAACCGCTGCACGCCTTCGACTTCGCCAAGCTCCAAGGCGGCCAGATTATCGTACGCGAACCGCTCGGCGGCGAGACCATCGAGGCCATCGACCATAAAACGTATCGCCTCGAAAAAGGCATGTGCATCATCGCCGACGAAAAAGACGCGGTAGCTATCGGTGGCGTGATGGGCGGCGCAATGACCGAAATCTCCAATGCCACGACCGATATCCTCGTCGAAGCCGCCGAGTTTGAGCCCTTGGCCATCCGCGGCGCTGCTCGCGGGCTGAACCTGCACAGCGATTCCAGCTACCGCTTCGAACGACGCATCGACTCGAAAAACATCGACTGGGCCAGCCGCCGATGTTGCGATATGATTCTGGAACTGGCCGGCGGCGAGCTTTGCCAAGGCGTGGTCGACGTCGGCCCCGGGCAAAAGGGGACTGGCTCCGAAGGTGCCTGTCCCCTTTTGCGGCCCTCCATCGCGTTGCGATTCGCACAGGTGCCCCGCATTCTCGGCATCGACGTCCCGGCAGAAGAGGTCCGCAAGATCCTTGTCGAACTCGGCAGTGAAGAAGTCAAGTCCGATGCCAAGCAGGTAGAGGTTATTCCGCCAAGCTGGCGACGCGACCTGACCCGCGAAATCGACCTGATCGAAGAGGTGGCCCGCATTCACGGCTACGAAAAGATCCCGCAAGACGTGGGCGTGGCAATGGTCTCGTCCACACGTCGTCCCGAGGATCGTGTTTTGCATAAAACCCGCGGCGTGCTCACGGCCTTGGGCTACGACGAGGCGCTCACGCTCAGTGTCGTCGACGAACAGACGGCCGCCGCCTTGAGCCCCTGGACCGACGCCCAGCCACTAGTAAGCAACACGCCCATCCTCCGCGGCGCCGACCGCCTGCGGCTGAGCCTGGTGCCCAGCTTGCTTGCGGCCCGCCGTACCAACGAATCGCTCTCCAATGGGCGTATCGAACTGTTCGAAATCGCCAACGTCTACCTGCCCCACGGCAAGAAACTGCCTAGCGAAGAACGCATGTTGGGCATAACCAGCGGGCGGGGCTTCGCCGAAGTCAAGGGTGCGGTTGAATCTATCCTGGCCGCATTGAACCCCGGGGCCGAGCTCGAAGCCGTGGCCGCCACGGTCGACCTGCTCGACCCGGCCAAAAGCTGTCAACTCAACCTGGCCGGAAAGAAAATCGGCTACCTGGGCGAACTATTGCCCGAGTCGCTAAAACGCTTCGAGCTTCGGCAGCCGGCCACCGTGGCCGAGATCCGCGTGGCCGACCTCTTGCAAGCCGCCCAACTCATCCCCCAGTTCAAGCCGCTGCCCGCCTACCCGGCCATGAGCCGCGACCTCAATCTGGTCGTCGACGACTCGGTCCACTGGGCCGACATAGCCACAACGGTCCGCGACAACTGCGAGCAGTACTACGAATCGCTGGAATATCAAGACACCTACCGCGACGCCAAACGCCTGGACCCGGGCAAGAAAAGCCTGCTAATGTCCCTCACCCTTCGCTGGCAAGAAGGCACCATGACCAACCAGGAAGCAGACCGCGTGCGCGATAAAATCGTAACCGCTTGTAAAGAAAAACACGCCGCGGAGTTGCGGGCGTAGTGTTCGCAGCTTGACACTCGCAGCCGTTTCCTGGTGTAATAGAGGTGTAAATCAAGAATCTGGTCATTAGTAACTGCCTTTGATCGCAAGAGCTACTGACTAAGTTATATGCATGAGAAGCAATGTGCAACTCGGTGTCAACTTCCGAAATGACCGTTCCGAAGCCTGTCTGGACAGTATTTGCCGGGTTTGGCTTTACATTGTTCGTCGCCTTCTTTGTGGCCTTAGCGGTCAGCAACCTTCTTAATCACATCGCAATAACAGCCTCATGTATTTGGTTGCTTCTGGTTACTCTGGTGGTGTGGGGTGAGTGTAAAACAGAAGGATTCAATCGATACCTGATTAATTTATTGGGTTCTTATTCGCTCAAGCATTTTGTCCAGAGAGTTCCGCGAGATAA
>CAZISU010000537.1:0-5010 GCA_964541935.1 uncultured Planctomycetaceae bacterium
ATCCGCGAATTTCACTTTTTTCACACAAGGAGAGCTTGAACCCATGTTTACAAAGCAAATTATAGCAGTGCTTTTATGCCTGCCTTTAATCGCTTGTGTTGCGGAAGCCGGCACAATCATGCACCATGAAGGCGCCAATGACCCCGAAACCGAAGGTTGGTCACAAAAGGCGAACTGGACAAACTTGGCAACCGGGCCGATCTACGACGACCAGGGGCAAGGCGTTGACGCCTGGATGATACAAGACAACACCGGCGTGGGCGAGTACACTGAGCACACCGCCTGGACTCCGGAGGTTGAAGCGAAGGCCTGGGAGAATGGATGGACCGCTCGATGGGAACTGCGCGTCGCGGCGACGCCCGATTCCATTGACGATTGGACGCCCATGATTGGCATAGGATTCGATCACGAAGTTTACGACGCCCGATTTGTAATGACTTTGGGCACCGACTCGCAAGGCGAAAACACGTTGGTCAAACTCGGTGATGGCGCTGCTGACGGTGGCTATTTGGCCCCTATAACCATTGCCGGCGTCGGGTACCATCATTATGAATATGTATTTGACCCGTCCAATAAGACAGTGGATTGCTTCGTCGACGGCACAGTAATTGCCAGTGATATCGAGGCCAAAACACACTTCGCGGCTCCCAATGAGTATGTCGGCGTGATATTCGGTTCGCGTCATACGGCGGCAACATCGACGATTCACTACAGCCTGGTTGAGCTTGACGTCGTTGATCTGCAGGTGGACCTGCCCGGCGATGCCAACGGCGACGGCAAGGTTAACGATGCCTACGCCACGCTCCTGTCCACCAACTGGCAGATCCAAGGCACCGCCACCTGGGCCATGGGCGATTTCAACGGCGACGGCAATGTCGACGATTCCGATGCCACGCTCTTGGCCACCAACTGGCAGGCCGGAGTCTCTGCGGCTGCCGCCGTGCCTGAGCCGGGAATCTCGGTTCTGCTGATTGGCGTTTTGGCAATGCTGGGCATTTTTCACCGCCGCTAATATCCTGAGAATTAAATTGAAAGCGCATGCAACAGAGAGTGGCACCAAGTATTGCGTTTTTACAGTTCACGTTATTTCACACAGGGAGATTACGAGCCATGTTTGCGAGAATGTTATGCACAGCGCTGATGAGCATCACACTGACGGTCGGTTTCGCCCAGGCTGGCGTGATCATGCGGCACGAAGGCGCCATTGACCCCGAAACCGAAGGATGGTCCAAAAAGGCAAATTGGACCAATCTGGCAACCGGGCCGATCTACGACGACCAGGGGCAAGGCGTTGACGCTTGGATGATTCAAGATAACAGCGGCGTGGGCGAGTACACAGCGCATATCTCCTGGACTCCTGAAGTTGAAGCGGCGGACTGGGAGAACGGATGGATCGCTCGATGGGAACTGCGCGTCGCGGCTACTCCCGATCCCATTACCGATTGGACGCCCTATATCGGTATAGGATTCGACGACGATGTTTACGATGCCCGATTTGTAATGACTTTGGGTGCCGACGTAAGCGGCAATAACACTTTGATAAAAGTCTCGAATGCGGCCGTAGAAGCTGAATACATGGCCCCCATAACCGTTGCGGGATTGGGATACCATCTTTTTGAATTAGTATTCGACCCGGCCACCAAGACCGTGGATCTCTTCGCCGACGGCACGGAGATTGCAAGCGACCTCGTACATAGACAAAACCCATCGCCGCCGAGTGAATATGTCGGCGTGATGTTCGGTTCACGTCATACGGCGGCATCATCGACGACCCATTATAGTCTGGTCGAGTTTGAAGTCGTTCCCGAGCCGGGGATGGTCGCCCTGCTGGTCGGCGTTTTGGCAATGCTTGGATTTTATCGTTGCCGGTAAAGCCACACGATTTGCTTGAGGAACCGAAAAGTCACGTGTATACACTGTTTGTAACCGACGGGCTTCCCGCCAGGACGACGGAAGCCCGTTTTTCCGGAAAGGGTTATTATGGATATTCGTCGCAAAGAAGGCTTTACGCTGGTTGAACTTTTGGTGGTGATTGCCATCATTGGCATTTTGATTGCTCTTTTGTTGCCTGCCGTACAGGCGGCGCGGGAGGCGGCTCGCCGTTTACAGTGCACCAATCACTTCAAGCAGGCCGGTGTGGCATTGCACTCGTATCATTCCAGCTATAACACGTTCCCGCCCGGACGGCTCTTCTGGCGGCCGGACTCCGGATCGCTTTGCACACCACATGGGAATCCGGGTGGCTATTATTATGGGCTCGGCTGGTGTGCCATGATCCTGCCTTTTATGGAAGCGGGAGATGTTTACGATCAACTGGATACAGACAGTCGCAGTTGGATTGCGCAGCCCAACTATACCGTCGGTGGTGAAAATATCGCATCGTTTCTTTGTCCCAGCGATCCGCAAGGAGACGAACTACTCTTCGTTACCAATGCCAACCCTAACAACCGGCCTTCGAAAGAAGAGGATTTTGGCCGAACAAACCTGGTTGGAGTGTGCGACACGGAGGATTTTACGTGCGACGGCACACCGAGCACATTGGGCCTTTGGACCCGGCAACTACACTCGAATGTGATTCGCGGAGCCAACGGCATGATGGCTGAACGGCAAGGGTGCCGCATCGACGAAGTTACCGACGGAACGAGCAATACGTTCATGATTGGCGAGACGTGTGGCGGCGGAAAGGGCACCCATCGCGGCCACATGTGGATTACCGGCCCGTCGATCGACACACGCGAAGGCATTAACGGGCCCCACACGCCCATCGGCGGCCAGTTCACGCCGGATTCTCCAGGTATTATCACATACGGCCGCGTGACAGGTTTCGCCAGCTATCACCCGGGCGGATGCCATTTTCTTATGGCAGACGGAAGCGTTCATTTTGTGAACGAAGATATCTCCATGGATCAGATGTATGCCCACACAACAAAAGCCGAAGGTGAAACCACGCAAAGCGGACTGGGCAACTAGTACGAGGGTTCACTTAATACTATTGAAAAGACGATAATATGAAAATGAATCGCAACACGGATCGTGGTTTTGTTTTAGCCTTGCTTGCTGCTCTGGTCGTTACGATCGGTTGTGGTCGAAGCGGCTTGGAGCGAAGCATTGTGACGGGAAACGTCACCATAGACGGTCGCCCAATCGAAATGGGCGAAATTCGTTTCATTCCGATCAAGGGAACCAAGGCTCCCATGTGGAGCGCGGAAATCATAAAAGGCCAATACAGCGCCCACGGAAGAGGCGGAGTGCCGGTGGGGACGCATCGGGTCGAATTCTTCGCTTACGTTATGAAAAATGCCGGCGGCTTGGACGGGCTCGAGGTTCCTCAAACGCAACAAATACTACCACCAAAGTTCAACGTGCAATCAACTCATGAAATTACGATCGAACCGGGGTCCGGCAAGATCGCTAAAGACTTTAACTTGAAAACGAGCCGATAATTTTCTTCCTCTCGTTAATTCCTCCCCTTCCCACAACTTTCTCACACACAAAATCATTCGTAACGGAGACCACTTGATGAAACACCGTATTATTGCATTTGTATTGTTTGCCGTTTTTGTTTTCTCGGTCGGAATCGCCCGCGCCGATCAGGTTCTCTACGTAAAAGACGCTGATGGCAACCGCCTAACGTCGACCACGGCCATCGACAATAAATGTGCATGGCCCAACCTGACGCTGATGCCCGACGGGTCGGTCGTTGCCATCGTGTATGGCGAACCCACTCACGGCACAACAGAAGGTCATATAGAGTGCTGGGCGTCGGAAGACAAGGGCAAAACTTGGAGCCTGCGCGGCGTTCCCGCTCCACATGAGCCCGGCACTAACCGCATGAACCATGCGGCCGGAGTGGCGAATAACGGAGACTTGGTCGTGCTGTGCAGCGGATGGTCTAACCATTATCCGCCAGGACAACAAGGAACGCCGCTTCGTGCCTACACTATGTACCCCTGGGTGAGTCGTTCTTCCGATGGCGGTCGCACCTGGACGGTAGATAAGAAAATGTTTCAGCCACCGTTTATGAGCTTTGCCGATGGATCGCTGCTGGGCGTTGCCATTCCGTTTGGAGATATCCTGCCCGGCAAGGACGGACGGTTGCATGCAAGCGTTTACCTCTCTTCCCGCACGCGAGAAGAGGTCTTTTCGGATACCCACACGCCACGCCCCACGCGCGCATGTGTCCTGACGAGTTCCGACGACGGGCGAACCTGGGGAGACCCGGTGATGATCGATTCGGAAAACGTCAGAAACGAGACAGCCATACTGCCCCTCGTCAACGACGGCACTTGGTTGGCCGCCAGTCGTTCCGGTCGAGAATCCGGCCAAACATTGGGCCTCTACCGCAGTGAAGACGATGGAGAAAATTGGGCTTTTCAGAAAGAAATTACTTCAACGCTACAGCATCCGGGCCACCTCTGCCGGCTCCAAGACGGCCGAATCCTACTTACATACGGCAACCGCGCGAACCATCACATCGACGTCCTTTTAAGTGATGATGAAGGCCTGACCTGGAGCGATCCCTTGGCCCTAGTCGATTTCAGAGGCGACGGGGGCTACCCATCCAGTGTACAACTCGATGACGGACGAATCCTAACTGCCTATTACTCTTCGCTTCCGAACTACGCCATGCGCATGGTCGATTGGCAAGTGTCTCCGGTTCCCGAGCCGGGTGTGACCGCCTTGTTGTCCGGTGGCCTGCTGATGCTTTCCGCGAATCGAGCGTCCTGTACAAAAAAGATGCCACGCCATAAGATCGATGAATGAAGCATGAAATCGCTGTCGCAGAGAACTCGAAATGCCAAATCCAGAGACGCAATTCGGATATTTCCTGCCCGAAGAAACAGGGTTAGCGGACAAGATTCGACATCGGCGCACACATTTGGCGCTACCGCGCACGAACGAGTATGCAGGTGTGAAAGAAATCGCTCAAGCGGATTCACGGTAGTAGTGCTTCAAAATGCCGCCGAGTCGATGCTTGCATTTTAGCTTGCTGGAATCAAGCGGAAGGAC
>CAZISU010000538.1:0-5008 GCA_964541935.1 uncultured Planctomycetaceae bacterium
AGAAAAAACACGATCCGCCTTGGTACTATGCTCGCGGCGACTACATTCACCCCATCTAGGGCCCAGATGGCGAACAGATCACCGACGACTACTCCTTGAACCATCCGCACCACCGTGGCTGCTTCTGGTCGTGGCCCGTGCTGAGTTACCGCGGCGAGATCCGCGACATCTGGGCCGTTCGAATCGAGAAGCCGCAAAAGGGTGGCGTCTGGTCCCGACCGGTCGCCGTGCGACGTGTCGCCAGCGGCCCCGTCATGGCCCTGATCGACGTGGAGAACGCCTGGCGTTGGGATGACAAGGAGAGCATCGTCAAGGAAGACGTCACAATCCGAGCGTTTCACGTCAAGGACAAGGCCCGCTTTATCGACGTAAAAATAACGCTCACGGCACTGGTCGACAGCATTGCCATTGGCGGCCGGCCCGGGCCTGGGTACGGCGGATTCACCTTCCGCACATTCCCCGAATTCGACCAACGCAAAATCGATCTGCGTATCGACCCCAAAGACACCGAGCCGCAAGTAGCCTGGTTTCATCTGACGGGCAACTTTCCCGGCGGCAAGGGCCCCGCCGGTGTGGCTCTATTGCAGCACCTCGACAATCCCGACTATCCACACTACCCCGACGCCGCGGAAGTAGACGGCAAGGTAGAAAAGTACCCCGCGTGGCGAACTATTACAACAGGATTTCCCGGTAATCGAACCGTAAAATTGCCCAAGGGCAAGCCGCTGACCATGCAGTACCGGCTATGGATACATCCGGGCCTGTCGTCGGACAAAGTGGTAAACGACCTTTGGCACGCGTATAATAAGTAAGCGGAGAATCTCCCTTCCCACCTCTCCCCCTTTTAGTGAGCAGTACCATGAAATCCCCTCGAGTTTCCTCTCGACGCAATTTTTTGGCCGCCACGGCCGCGACCGGCGTGGCGTCGGCAACGTTTGTTCCACGAAGCGCGCTTGGTGCCCCAGGCAAGCCCTCTGCCAACGATCGCATCCAACTCGGCCTGATCGGTGCCGGCACTATGGGAAATGCCAACTTGTCGGCCTGCGCCGGCCATGCCGACGTCGAGGTAACTGCAATCTGCGACGTTTGGAAGAAAAAACGCGACGCGCTGGTTGCCAAGCACAAACGCAGCGCCAAGCCTTATCACGATTATCGTGAACTGCTGCGACAGAAAGATGTCGACGCGGTGATTATCGCCACGCCGCATCAATGGCATTGCCGTCAGGCGGTCGACGCCTGCGAGGCGGGCAAGGATCTTTATCTGCAAAAGCCCATGACGCTGCATCTGGCCGAGAGCCGGGTGGTAAAAAACGCGGTTCTTAAACACAAACGGGTTTTCCAATTAGGAACACAGATTCACGCTTCGGAAAACTACCGCCGCGTGGTCGAGTGGGTCCAGTCGGGAAAACTCGGGAAAATCCCCATCGTCCGCTGTTTCCTGGTGGCCAATCATGCGCCCGACGGCGAAGGCTTCCCACCCGACTCCAAACCGCCGCAAGGTCTCGATTGGGACGCGTGGGTTGGCCCCGCCCCGATCCGGCCCTTCAACATAAATATCGCCAAAAACGGTTACTCGCACACGCTGTGGCTCGATTACGGCGGCGGCCGAACATGTGGCATGGCCGAGCATATTCTCGATCTGCCTTACTGGGCCCTGGACCTGGGGTTCCCCACGCGGGTCAGCAGTTTCAGCTCCAAGGACTGTGTCAAAGACAACACCGACGCCCCCGACACGCACGAAGTCACCTTCAATTTCCCCGGACTGAAGCTGACATGGTCAATGTCGCAAGTCAGCAGCTTCGGTTTCAACATGCAAGATGTCGAAGGCTTTAAAAAACACGGCGTGCCCGCGGGCGTGCAGCGGCGACTGGGTTACTACCTGCAAGGAGTCGAGGGAACGCTCTTCGGCAACTACTACATGCACAAGATAGTGCCACAAACGCCCACGCTGGCCAAAGCCGAACCGCCGCAGAAGTCGATTCCCTCTTCGCCCGGCCACGAACGCGAATGGCTAGACTGTCTGCGCTCGCGCAAACAGCCCAGTTGCAACGTGGAGTACGCCCACAAACTTAACACGGGCAACATGCTGGCTAATCTCTCCATGAAGGTCGGCCGCGATTTGCAGTTCGACCCGAAAACCGAAACCATCATCGGCGATGAAGAGGCAACTCGTCTCTCGCTGCCCCAGTACCGGGATCCCTGGAAATTCCCAGCGGAATACCTGTAAGCTCAACGGCGAGTACGCGGTGTCTCCTGCTCCGTCGAAACGACACACGGACCGCCTTTTCACACCCCAGAAAGCAGGCCAAGGATGATTACTAGAATAGCAATCTCGTTGTTGCTGGCGGTCGGTTTGTCGAGCATGGGCACCGCCGCGGAAACCAACCGGCCGACGGTTATTCCGCAACCCGAGAAAATGGTGCTCAGCGACGGTGTCTTTACCCTCGGCCCCCAGACGATGATCGTCGCGGGGCCCAAGACACACATCACCGGGGAATACCTGGCTAAGTTGCTGAGAGTGCCCACGGGATTCGATCTTCAGATCCGCAAAAATTCACCGTCGAACGATCCGGTAAATTGCATCATACTGCGCTTAGTTTCCGGCAAAGAGGACCTTGGTCCGGAAGGATATGAATTAAAAGTCAGCAAGGATCGTGTGGTCATCGAGGCGCCGACCGAAGCAGGTGCGTTTTACGGTGTGCAAACGTTGCGTCAACTTTTGCCGGCCGCCGTCGAGAGTGAAAACCCCACGACTGGAGTTGATTGGTGCGTGCCATGTGTGCAAATTGAAGACAAACCTCGCTATGCGTGGCGCGGCCTGATGCTCGACCCGGGCCACAACTTCCTCACCAAGGAGTTCACGAAGCGTTACATCGACACGATGGCTTGTTACAAAATGAACCGACTGCACTGGCATCTGACTGACATGGGCTGGGCAATCGAGATCAAGAAGTACCCGCAGCTGACCAACCTTAAGAAACGCACGCCGATAACCAACCGTTGGCGGAAAGCCTACGGCAAGTGTACTCACGGCTTCTACACCCAGGAAGACATACGCGAAATTGTCGCCTACGCGGCCGAACGTCACGTGATGATTATCCCCGAGATCGAATTGCCCGGCCACTCCAGTTCCGCCCTGGCGTGCTATCCGGAACTGTGTTGTCCCAACTGGAAGAGCAAGGTCAAGCAAGTGCGATCTTACTCTGACTATCGCTGTGCCTATTGTGCCGGCAACGACAAGGCATTCGAGTTTCTCGAGGATGTGCTCAGCGAAGTTGTAGAACTCTTTCCCGCACCTATTGTTCATATTGGTGGCGACGAACGCAGAGGCTTTTGGCGGAACTGCCCGCTCTGCCAGGCTCGCATCAAGGCGGAAGGGCTCAAGGATGTGAGCGAATTACAAAGTTATTTCATCAAACGCATAGCCAAGTTCCTGGCAAGCAAGAACCGGCAGATTATGGGCTGGACAGAGATCGTCGAGGGCGGCCTGCCCCCCGGCGCAATGCTCCAATCGTGGCTCGAACCGAAACATGCAGTCGACGCCGCAAAGCAGGGACACGACGTCGTCATGTCGACGCATGGAAACTGTTATCTAAATTACTTGGGGCTTTCCTTAGAAAAATGCTACTCGTTCGAGCCCACACCGCCGGGCCTGAAACCCGAAGTGGCCAAGCATATTCTCGGCGTGGAGCCTTGCCTCTGGGGCTTCCCCCAGCATCGACACGACGAACTACTGTTTCCACGTGTATGTGCCTTCGCCGAAGTCGGATGGTCGCAGAAGGATGCACGCGATTGGAGCAACTTCAAAACGCGGCTGGGGGCACACGGTCGCCGCCTCGACGAAATCGGCATCAACTACCATCGTGATCCGTCCGTTTGGAGTAAATGAGCGAGAATAGCCGCAAAAACCGATCCGTCCAAGCCCTGTGCGCACGCAAGACGCGCGACGCCCAACCAAAAAACCCGAGCGAACTTTTTCATGACGCTTTCCACGCTAGACTGGCTGATCATCGCCGGCTTCATGGCCTTCACGCTGCTGATCGGTATTTTGGTCTCAAAGCGAGCCGGCGGGAGTTCCTCGGAATTCTTCCTCTCCGGGCGGCACATGCCCTGGTGGCTGTTGGGCATGTCTATGGTGGCCACTACCTTCTCGGCAAGCACGCCCAACCTCGTTGCCGATATTGTTCGCCAAAACGGCGTGGCTGGCAACTGGGTATGGTGGGCCTTTCTGTTGACCGGCATGATGACCGTTTTTGTCTACGCCAAACTCTGGCGACGCTCCGGAATCGTGACCGATATCGAGTTCTACGAGCTTCGCTATAGCGGCCGTCCGGCGGCTTTTTTGCGCGGCTTTAGGGCCATATACCTGGGCGTCTTATTCAATGTTTTTGTAATGGCCGCCGCCACGCTGGCCGCCATAAAAATCGCCGGCGTGATGATTGGCAGCTCGCCGACGGAAACCGTCATCGTCGCCGGTCTTGTAACCGTCATCTACAGCATGATGGGCGGACTTACCAGCGTCTTGCTCACCGATTTCGTCCTCTTCATCGTCTCCATGGGCGGTGCTATTGCCGCTGCGGTGTATGTGATCAACCTCGAATCCGTCGGCGGACTCTCGGGACTCCTGGCAAACGAAAACGTTCAGTCCAAAATGTCGATGTTTCCCGCACTAGACGATACCGACCTGCTCATTTCCGTCTTTCTAATCCCGCTTTTCGTACAATGGTGGAGTACCTGGTATCCGGGAGCGGAGCCGGGCGGAGGAGGATACATCGCACAACGCATGTTGGCCGCCAAGAACGAAAAACACGCCACTGCCGCTACCTTGTTCTTCAACGTGGCCCATTATGCCCTCCGCCCATGGCCATGGATACTCGTGGCGCTTTGCTCGCTGGTCGTCTACCCCACGCTCGATTCACTCCAGGCGGCCTTCCCCGAAATGGGCTCCAACATAGTAAAACACGACCTTGCCTACCCGGCCATGATAAAGCTCTTGCCACAAGGGCTG
>CAZISU010000539.1:0-1297 GCA_964541935.1 uncultured Planctomycetaceae bacterium
CGTGTGACCGGGTCGCTTAACGATGCCAGCGGTATGCTGAAGTCGCCGGGATCCCAATCCAACTGATTGTAGTTTGCCGCATACGCATACTGCATGCTGTCCACGGGATCGCCGAAGTCGGGCAATTGCAGATCGACCGATGCTGACGTCGACTCGTGGCCCGCGGTCACCTCGTCCCACGCCATGGTCGGCGTCCCATTTTCCGTATCCCAAAAGGGAGTATACGTACAGCCGTATATACTAATGCTGGTGATTTCCAGTTCCAGGGCGTAGTTTGGCGTAGCGGCCGCATCAACAGGTGCCGCGCCGTTGTAGCTGGCCGTAACCGGTACCAAAAATTGAAGAGTGGCGTGGTTCAACTGGCCCACCGCGGAAGAGCCGGTGCCATCGATCAACACGCGATGGTTGAATCGCGGGCCATACGAACCCCAGCGACGGCCGGTCGGGGCAACCGCAAACGAAAAATCGCCTTGCACTGAGGGAGTGTTTTCGTCGTCCGTCCACTTGTCACTCCAAGTATCAATATATTTACTGGTCTCCACCGCCCCATAGCCAAAACTGAAATCGGCACTGGTAATCGTACCCGCATCGGTCACACTGTTTCCGAGCAGTAACACGGCCCCCACCGTTAAACATAAGAACATTCTCATCGAAAGCTCCTCTCATAAGTACATGGATGTGAATCGCAAAGTGGGCCTAATTTTGCCATCCTGACAAAGCCCATACATACGTCGACCGATCCTGACGGCCAGAAATACCTCACGCAATTGTCGGTCCATTAAACGTCCGACGTGCCGCTCCCCTAGCTATTTCCTCTATTCGCGGTTAGCTAACGTGGTTCACCTGTTTTCCCCGGCTCTTGTTGGTTTAGTCGCCGGCGGGGCGAAACCATCAGGACTATTGCATAAGTATCTCCTCCTATTTTCGACGTAGTTTCTTTCGGAAGTGCTTACTATAAAATGCAGCCACGAACACGGGTAAAATCCACGTCGCTTACTTCAACTGAAGTGGAAAATCGGCGATGTTTCCGCCTGGCTCGATCGTGACGGTCAGCTTCGTTTTGGTGTTATATTGGCTAGGAATAAACTCATCTATCGCGGGATCACCGTTCGGAAGACGTCCGCCAGTGGCGCGGGCCGATCGTATTTCAACTCGATTTGTGCCGATCGCCGGGCCGGCATCAGCACTGATCGAGTAGCTCCCGTCGACGATGGATGCGCCGGCCGCCGGACCCTTGGTTTGCCCGCTCGGCAGAAAGCTGATGGTGCCTTGGTCCAACGCTTGCCCATCGAGTGTA
>CAZISU010000539.1:1307-5002 GCA_964541935.1 uncultured Planctomycetaceae bacterium
TTCCGCCCGGTTGGGATTGCCGCGCCCGCACCCGCTGCATACGATCACCACAAGCAACGTAATTACCGCTAAATATCGGTTGTAGCCATGCATGTTTTTATTCTCGAATGTTATGTGTTGCTTAAAATTCACCCAGCGTTTCCCCATCGGCGATCCAACCCAAGTTTCGCCAAAGGGCCAAGTCGACATCCTCGCTAACGAAGTGCGAGCTGCCGTCGGCAAGAGTCACTTGCACCCCGCCCGGATGCAAGCTGCGTGAAGCTGCATGCTTCGACTCCTGGGACCGTTCGGTATTGGTCGCGGGACAGATGCAGGGCAGGTTCTGGCTCGGCAAGTTGCCGATACAAGGAGACGTTCCCACCGAGGCGCCGCATGTGACGGGCCCAAGATCGTCGGGCGAAGAACTGTTCGGCGTCAGATATGTATACAATTCGGTATGCCCGGTGCCTGGAACCCAAAGATACCCGCGTCCCATCGAGGGTTCCGCGGCTGGGCCTTTGATATACTCGGCCAAAACCATCGTGTTGGACGTGCCGTCCGTTATGTCGCCAATACGCGCTCCCCATTGCCGCGCCATGACGGTGCTCTTTGTTATCGAGTCCGCCTTTAGCTCTCCAAAAACGGCCAAATAATTGTTCCTTGCACACGGATTGCTGTTAATGAATCCGCTGCTCGGCCAGGGGTCGCTCGGACAGAGAAATCCGGGGATCACGGTAGATGACAGCGCGATATTTTGTGGATATTTTAGGAGGTAGCCACTCGGAATGTCGAATAGAATCTCATCGAAGATTACCACCTGCTCGATATAGGGAAGCAGCGATACGGTCCAAAACGATCTGGGCGGCGTTCCGCTAAGCATCCAGAGTCGCCCTTCGCTGCCCCGCGGAAACTGGTTGTAGGCAGTGTGATAGGAGTGCAGGCCCAACCCCAGTTGTTTCATGTGGTTGGCACACTGTATTCTTCTTGCCGCCTCGCGCGCCGCCTGAACGGCGGGCAGCAAAAGTGCGATCAAAATACCGATGATGGCAATCACCACCAAAAGTTCGACCAGCGTAAAAGCACGACGTTTCATGACGATTAACTCCTTTCGGAAAATTTATATTCAAAACACTTAAATATCGGGGACGTTCAACGGTCGCCGGCCCCGACCGTCACGTTCGGAAAGTCAATTAACTGCAACTGCCAATGAATCGGCTCGAGTTCGACCGGCCGATACCTCAGGTAAATAAAGAAACCGCCGTTAAGGCCCTCTCGCACCCATTTCCGGGCTGTGTCCAGATATGGCGTACTGGGTTGGCCTCGCATAAGCCCGCGCAAGTCTCCCCAAAGTTCGACTTTCGAGCCGGCTATGGCCTGTACGTAACGTTCGAGTGATGAACCGTCCACTTTGTCTCGAATGTACTTCCACTCCTGACAGGTCATAACTCGGTCGACCCATCCGTTCTCCGCCCATACCGCTAGGGCATCGACAAAGCACTGATGGTCGCCGCCGTAATTTTTTTGATTACCATCTTCACCGTAGTTATAAGCCGGAATCCGCGTGGAAATTGTTATAGCATGTCCCCATTTCTTTTCCGCGGCCTGTCTCGCCTTATGAACCCGCTTGGCAACGTCAACCAACGACGCTTTGTCAAACGAGTCCCGGCAGCCCCATCGCGCATAATCCAGGTTGACACCGTCTAGGTCGTACTTATTGAGAAGCTCTGCAACAATCGAAACGACATAATCGCGCACCTGCGGATGACGGTAGTCGAAATAGATCTTCCTGCAAACATATTGAGGATTTTCTTTGACGAAACGTTCCGTCAGTATCATGTAATGCTTGTCGCAATCATAATAATTTGAGTTCATACCCAAGTCCGCAAAAACTTTGATTCCCACCGCCCGTGCTTCTTCTATCCCAACCGCCATGGGATCGCCTTGCTTCATCCAGTTGGTGAAGTTCGCCCAGCTCTTCCCCATCACCTCTTCTCCAGGCGAATCTGCTCCAACTACTTCATCTTCAGTAGGCATAAAACGCTCAACCACGTCGCTATGATACCAGGCCTTGCAGCCGATGCGGATCACATGCATGTAGACGTCACGGCAACCACGCAGTTTGTTCAGTCGCATCTCGCCACGGATCTGCTCGCGGAGTTTTAACGGCTTGCCATTGTTCACATACGCTTCCGTGCAGGTCTCCATATAGCCGGCGAAAGGGCGGCCCTTGCTGCGGGCCAGTTCGCGGACCTCGTGAAAATGAGCAACCTCCTTGTCCGTCATCGGCACAAAGCGAATGTACCGGATCGAAACGTCTTTCCAGTGTTTCTTCGCGCCACCCATGGCCAGGCAAACATCCTCGCCGCTGAGGTCCGCGCTCTGTAGATAGATTTCCTGCATCAGCTTCTTTTTGGCGGCGCTTTTGCTGATGTTAGGGGTGGGCACACAAAAGACGGCGCCTTGATTCGACAATTGGAATCGAAAGTTGGTATATGGTTCCATGCCCACATAAATGCGGTGCCAGCCCTTGAGCTTTGGCTTGAGCACCAACGGCGGAGAAAAGGGATCTTTCACGCTACAGAAGAGTGATTCCTCCGCGGGCTTTTTCTTCTCGCCCGCCTTTAGCGTCCAAGGCGCGGGCAGCTTGCCCCCGGCGAGCCGCGCGAAGTTCCGCCGATCTATCACAAACGTGTCCGCGGTAGAGCGAAGATCGACGGCCTTTTCCAGTACGACCTCGCCGGTTTTCGGCCGTTTCAATCGCAAGACAACCTTATCAGCCGGCATGGCCACGTCGAAAAAGTAGTTCCACAAGCAGGCCTGTTCGCCGGCGGGAATGCGTCCTTCGATTGTGCCGCGGTTCCAGGGCTCGTAGCTGCAGGGCAGCCACTCGTCAACCGTCGTGCCTTTATAGATCGTGGCGGGATTCCACGTCGCGCCCGCATCGACTGAATATTCCGCAACAAGATCCGTTTCGCGTTGCCCGGCTATCGTCACCAGCCGGTCGGCGCGATCCTTCGGCCCGCCTATTGAGATATCCTCCGATTGCCCTACCGTCGCATTGCACAGCAGCAACACGCCCAACATAAACCCGACATAGCTGGATATTTCTCTTGTCTTCACGACTAGATGTCCTCTAAAGATGTTTTAAGTGCAAATGTACTCAACAATAACGTGACAGGAACCTTTGCTAAAAAACTTTTAGTATCCGTGGACGGCTTCTCCTTGGAAAAACGGCTGCCGGGTAGAGCCGTTTCCCTTGAGAGGACGCGTCAAACGTAAGCGGATATAGATAAAACTCATGCGAGAATCACACGTCGGCCCAACCGCTTAGCGGCGAAACCGGATCAACAATCCGCCGGCCAACGCCAGCAGAAGCACAGACATCGTCGGTTCTGGTACGGAAGCTGTTACGGAAACCTGCCAGTTTGCTGCCAAAATGGTCGCGTCTGCATCGTCTACGACGCCGTCATCGTTGAAATCACCTTCGGCCCAAGTCGCGCCGCTTTGTTTCAACCAATTGGCCGCTAAGGCCGAGGCGTCATCTTCGTCTACAGTGCCATCGCCGTCGGCATCACCGGGTAAGTACTCCACAATCAGATGCACGCGTCCTTCGATTTCAATGCCGTCGACGAACCTACATTCCGACCCATCCGGGAAGAGCGGCAGGATGTCGAACGTACGCGTGACCGAGTCGTTCGGCGAGGCCAGTGGCATGG
>CAZISU010000540.1:0-4999 GCA_964541935.1 uncultured Planctomycetaceae bacterium
CATCGTGCTCAATGAAGCCCATCTACATCGCATTCTTTCGGAGTATTTCAGCTACTATCATAATTCCAGGTGTCACTTATCGCTAGATCGCAACTCGCCAATCCCACGCCGCGTTGAGCCGCCTTCCGAAGGTGATGTCGTTGCCATTTCGCAAGTTGGCGGTTTGCACCATCGCTACACGCGACGTGCTGCGTGAACGTTGAAACTGGTTCGCCCTTACGAGCAACGGTAAGCGTATGCGCCGATGTACAAAACGACGAATTTTCACACCTGCCAAGCAGCTGTTTCGTTCGTTCACGCCATTTCACGCGTGCTACTAACCCACTCCCTGGCATGCCGCATTCCACCCAGATGAGTTTTTTGGTAAGGACACCATGCAAACAGTCTCGAAAAACAGGTAATTGTTGTCAGGTTAAGTAGTCATCCCTGAAAAAGAACGACTCATCCAGCCAATCAACAATTGTGTCGACATTCTCCCGATACCATCCTGGTCCACGAGCATTCATCTCGGCGATGCGGCTAGCCTTTGGCCAGGCTGGATTGTCCAGCTGATCTACATCAGCTTTACTTGGCACTCTCATGCTTCATTTATCGCGTTTTTCATGGATCATTCTTTTTGTACAGGACGGTCAATTGACCGGGCAAGAAAAGGCCAGTTCCCCAGATTCTTCTGGAAAATGGACAGTTAGGTTTGCGTGTATACGGTCAAGCCGTCAAGATTCTTTCGCCGTCCGGGCAGCAGCAAACCCGCCAGGTATCCGACGATGAAGCAGGTCGTGACTCCCACGCCGGCGTAAAGGAAAAAGTGCATGGGCGTATATTGCTGTACGAGGAAAAGCACGATGGCTCCGCTGGCAGCCCCGACCAATGCGCCCACGGCATGTGTGCTGCGGGTGAATATACCCAGGGCGAACAAACCGGTCAGGCTTCCCATGGCCAGCCCCATCACGACCATGTACATGTCCCAGAGCGAGCGAATCGCATCCTGGTTGGCCGCCAGCCACAGAGCCAGTCCGGTTGCCGACAGACCAAGGACCACCGTTAGCCAGCGGGCCAGCTTCAGGCAACGGTGATCGTCCACTTCCGGCCGGAAGCGGCGGTAAAAGTCCGTAACGACGACCGTGGAGATGCTGTTGAGGCTGCTGTCGAGCGTCGACATTGAGGCCGCGAACAGACCCGCGATCACCAACCCCAACACGCCCGGCGGAAGTTGCTGGGCGATAAACAGCGGAAAGATCTGGTCGGTCTTCAGCGTGGGAACGAGCATTTCCGGGTGGGTCTTATAAAAAACGTATAACGCTGTTCCCAGCACGAACCAGATGGCGGAAACGGGAATTACCAACGCCGCGTTGGTCCAGATGGCGCGGGCGGCCGTTTTTTCATCGCGGGTGGTCAGGTATCGCTGCACGACCGCTTGATCGGCCGTATAGGAAATCATGCTCTGAAACAGGCTGCCCAAAACGATCACCCAAAACACTGGCCCCGCATAGTCCCAACTCCAGTTGGCCCAGTTGAGTTTGCCATCGGCCAGGGCCGTTTCGAAGATCGCGCCAGCGCCACCGTCAACCTTGCCGATCACGATGGCCAGGCTGATCAGGGCGCCGCCAACGAGCACGAAGACCTGGATCACGTCGGTCCAGATGACTGCTTCGATTCCGCCCAAAGCCGTGTAGATAGTGGCCAGAACGCCCATCACGATGATGCATAAGTAGATGTCGATCCCGGTTACCGCCGCCAAGGCCAAGGCGGGCAGGAACAGCACAACCGTCATGCGACCGGCCTGAAAGAGAATGAACGAGACGCTGCCGAAGAGCCGTACGCCGATGTTGAAGCGTTTTTCCAGATACTCATAGGCCGTGGTTACGTTCAGCCGCCGGAAAAATGGCAGGTAGAAAAAGACGACTATCGGCTGAACCAGAACGACGCAAATAACCATCATGAAGTACGTCCAGTCGGTGTCGTAGACCTTGGCGGGTGTGGCCATGAAGCTGATCGAACTTAACTGCGTGCCGAAGATACTGATTCCCGCCGCCCACCAGGGCACACGCTGGCCACCCACGAAGAAGTCGCCGGTCGATTTCTCGCGCCGCGAGAAATAAAGGCCCATCGCCACCAGCGAGAGCATGTACACGACCAGCATCACGGTGTTGAAGACGCCGAAGGGCGGCTGCTTGCGGTGGAGCTCCATGCTGTAGACCTGGTTGCTGCGCACGCGGGGAATGACCTCGCCACCAGGCATGATCACGCGATCTTGCCAGAGCACGGCGTTGGTTGTGACCAGGGCAGCTTCGATCTCACCCATCTGGGCCCAAGTGTTGGTGATCGTATGATATGCCAGCACGTCGCGGCGGAAGCCGGGCCAGCGGTCGCGAAGTTCTTCTACGCTTTCGTCGCCGGTGCCGTCGTGGCCGCCGTAGACGAGGATGTGCGATTTGCCGCGGGCCCGCGATGGCGCGGCGGCCATCGCGCGTGGAGCATCGGGAATCTGTGTCCAGTTCCGCGTTCGCGGGTTAAATCGCCAGCCGTCGCGCAGATACTTCCGCTTGAACTTGCCGGGCGAGGTCTCTTTTAGGTCCGTTTCTTCCAGATCCCAGCCGCTGATCAAATAGAAACTGCCGGCCTGGGCCGCGCCCACTGCCTGGCTCCGCGGCGGGCCAGGGCATTGTGGCAACGTCTCCCAAGACAAATCGCTCCACGAATCGCTCGTCGATGGCTGCGGGGGCAGCTGCAACCGCCAGAACATTTTGCTCACTTCGCGTTCGTCTTTGCCGGTCTGTCCGCCGGCGATGTAGATCGAGCCGTCGAGCAATACACCGGCGGCCCCGGCGCGAGGAGCGGGCAAGTCGGGCAGCCGCTCGATATCGATCTCTGTGCCGGTCCACTTCAGCAGCAACACCGAAGCGTAGGCTTGCCGTGAATCGCTGCCACCGATGCAAATCAGCCCTTGGGGTGTGGTTGTCGAAACCCCATTGGCCAGCGGTCGGGGCAGATGGAATCCGGTTCGCCATTGGTCTGAGCCCGGCTCGAGGACGTAGATCTCGTCGTGCCAGACCTTGTCGCCTTCACCCCAGACCTTTTCGGGGAAATTGGAGCCGCCCGCCACTATCAGAGCATCGTTGGAAACACCCGCAAAGGCACCACCTAGGCCGAGCGAATTTGGAATGGATGGTAAGTCGCCATTTGGTTGGTTTGCCGCATCCAACGCCAACATTTGGCAAGGCCCCAGGGCAACGGCCAGAACACACACCGCAATGGTCAACAGGCTTTTAATGTTCATGTTTGGTATGGATTGTTTGTAACTGTAAAAAACGGTCAGAAAGTGTAGCGCGGGGCGGGTGAAAAGTGCAGCGCCCGGGGTTTCTGGTTCTTAGTACAATCTGCCTTTGAGGCCAAGTGAAGAGTCTATCTCCTCCCCATGGGGGAGGACGGTTATTAATGACCGACCTATTTGCCGGGATTTGTCTTTTTCGAGCGACTTTTTTGGTTACCCGCCCGCTTTCTGGCGTCCTTCAGGCGGTAGCTGTCGCCGGTGGCTTCGAGGATGTGGCAGTGGTGTGTGAGCCGATCTTGTTCCGCGGACGCCGGTTGTGCGTTCTGTATCGGCTGTGCGGCAGCACGTTTCGGTCGAATTCGTCCGAAATCCATGCGACGCACGACGGCAAAAGTCCAGCATCCATCGGTACTTGCAGGTCGTCGGAGTTTTTTTACCTGACGGGCAACAATGAATCATTACGGGGCTCAATACCTTCACTTGCGTTGTGGTCGATAATCCGCCATCCCTTCGGCTTCACGTAATTCGTTACCTCCTTACGCACGAAATTCTGTTCTGGCCCGGTGGTTAGCCTTTGGCCAGGCTGGATTGTCCAGCTGATCTATATCAGCTTTACTTGGCACTCTCATGCTTCATTCATCGAACTTTTGAAGTGGCATCTTTTTTGTATAAAGCGCTCCTTTTGTTTACTTAATCTCCCAAGCCCAGGCCGTGCGGGGCGGGATGGTTAGCTCTTGATCAATGTGGCGGGGAACGGTGGTTGTAGTTTCGGTTATATTCGACGGGTCTGTGGCGGTCAAACGCGTTGCCTGCAATTGCTGGCCCTCGAGTCCAAAATCGGCCAGGTCTAGTTTTACTCGCGCGGTGATCGGTTTATCGCAAACGTTGACGGCTAAGAAGACCGCGCGTTTTTCGTCGGGCAAGCGCCAGGCGCCGGTTTGCAGGGCCGGGTTTTCCACCCACCAGTTGGCGGTCCATTTCCAGTCGGCGCGGACGGTGGGGATGTCGCCTTGCGCTTTGGGCGGGCGGGCCATGCGTCCGGCGTAGAAGTAACGTCGCAGCTGCCAGCGCAGGGCGATGATTTGTTTGAGGAAATCGGCGTTCTCTTTCTCGTCAATGATACTCGGCGCGAACCAGCCGATCTGTTCGCCGTAGACCAACTGTTGGGCGGCCTTCATACGCATGGCCAAGTTCTTCGTCGCGCCGCCGCGATAGGCGCGGCCGAACATCTGGATCGAGCCGCCGTAAATCGCCGGGAAGCAGGGCACCTGGTCGTCGAATTGCCAGTGCCAGGTCAGATAGCCGTCGAACCATTTCACAAATGGCTCGGCGTTGCATTCGCTGGTCAATATGCACTCGACGGGCATTATTTCGTGCAGGCGTTTCAGGAATTGCCAGTAGCCCTCGGTCCACCAGTGCCCGCCGCCGCTGGGATGTCCGTGCGCGCGGTCGAAACACAGCACCGGAGTGGCGGCGGCGATTTGGTCGAGGTAGACGCCCTTTGTGCCGCACTTGTTCATCAGCCGCAAGACAATTCCGCGGACCTTGTCCTGCCAGAGCTCGGTTGTGGGACACATCACGCCCAACCGAATCGGTTCGCCGTCGGATTGCTTGCTGTTATATTTTTCTGTGATGGGCTTGCCGTCCTCGTCTTTGGTAACGGCCGGCAAGGCTAGCGTGCTGAATTGGTAGTCGTCACAGCCGCGGTCGTGGGTATCCCAAAGGCGG
>CAZISU010000541.1:0-4987 GCA_964541935.1 uncultured Planctomycetaceae bacterium
GGCTGCTCGGCGGCGGCGCGAATCCACCCCCGATCAAGGACGAGGTAAAACACGTCCGCATCACTTCCGGCTGGAAGATGAACGATCCGTTCACCGTGGAGTGGGATTTAGTGGGCGACGAATCGAAAGTCAGCCAATACCGCATTAACCTATACGCATTCAGGCCCGACCAGGACCCACCAATCCAGGCGTTGCAGGATACAAAGACGGCGGCTGTGGGCAACCGCAGTACCATTGTCAATATAGCCCTTCCCAACCCGGGACTCGACTACGTCATCGCACAAGTCACGGCCGATTTTGTTGACGGCGACTTGCATGCCGACCTCAGCCCGGCCCATGCCGTATTTCCGTCGAACACCGATCCGGTGATGGACAAGCTGCACCTCATGCCCATGCAATATAACATTCAGCCGGCGGGCCCTCCGCCTGGAACGATTGCCTCAGGCAGCGATCCCGGCGGTCCCAGAGCAGTGTGGACCTTCGGTATCGAGCAAAGTCATATCGGCTACGAATTCGACAATTCGGCACAAGCCTGGAATGTGGCTTTGCGTCCTGACGTCAGCGACACCTCGCTGGACTTCCAGTTAGCGGTGATGGTAGACGTTCCGATCGGACCTCCCAAAAAGTACAAGTTCGTGGCATACGTCGGTTTTGCCAAGGGCAAGGGTGACGCAAACGCAGCCGATTGTAATGTGTTTTGTCTGGTCGAGAAACAGTTTCCTCCCGGACTGACCACACCCGGGGCGGTTCAGGTTACGGTAGCCAATCCCATAGCCGGCGTGCAGCAGCCGATGAAGAAAATCGAGGTGATTTTCGATTCGTCGTTGCCCGCTCATGGACCCGGAGTGTATCTTCTGCGGTTTACTACAAAAGCCCTCGGCGGCCAATCGAACCCCGATCATCCTCCTGCGTTCTTCGGAGCCAGGTTGATCCCCATGCCTTAACCATTTTCCCAACTTGAATCATTAACCATAGCGCCCTTTGGGCCATAGACAAGGTGATGTCATGTTCACTCAAATCAAAATAGAACAACGAATCGTTTGTTCCACGAGGAGATTGCTGAAAGCTGTCTGCCTGGGGATGGTTTCGGTCGCCTTGCTGGGTTCAACCGGGCAAGCCTGGGCCCAAGCGAAGGCGGAGTACGGTCTGGTGAATTCAATCAACCAGTACCGCAAGCAAGAGGGACTGCCGCCGATCCCGCTTTCGCAGAAGATGACAACGGTGGCCTTGGCCCATGTCGAAGATCTGGTCAATAACGAGCCACACAAGAAACTTTGCCCCTCGGATCCCGACAAGCAGAACGAGCATAGCTGGTCGAACAACCCCGGCAAGTGGAAGGGTGGGTGCTACGACGGAGACAATAAGGCGACCTATCCGATCATGTGGGACAAGCCCAAAGAGATTACCGGCTATCCGTCCCACGGCTTCGAGATCTTTCACTCCGGGTCGTCGGCGCAGAACGCCTTGCAGGGCTGGAAGAGCAGTGCATTACACAACGACGTGATTCTCAATAAGAGTCCGTGGGACAACTTCCCGTGGAAGGCCATCGGCGCGGCCAGCTACAAGGGATACTACGTCGTCTGGTTCGGCACCACGCTGGACACGTCCAAAGGACCCAGCAAAATCGCTTACTTGAAAGACTACGACAAGCCCAAGACGGTGGACTCCATGGGCCCTGTTCTTGCTATCGATCCCTCAAAGCTCAAGGCGACGGCGAAAACCGCTTCGAAGGGATCAGGCTCGGGCAGCGGCGCGGGTTCCTCGCCCAAACAAGTTGCCCCCAGCGGCTCGCGAGTAAGTGCGGGAGTACATGGTCGAGTTTACGCTCTGGATAAGAGCGGCAATATCATCGGCAATGTCAGCGAGGCCACTATAGAATTGAAGAACCAAGCGGGCGCGGTGGTGTCCACCATCACGTCCGTCCAACACGGCTACTACAAGGCCGATCTCTCTCCCGGAAAGTACCTTTACAAGGTTACCGCGGCGGGATACAAGGACGAGGACAAGGGCCGCGGGTTCACCGTGCAACGCAGCGACGAGGGCCACATCTTCGACTTCTGGCTGGTGAAAGGCCCGAACGATCCCAAAAAACAGCCGCCCGATCTCCCCAAGGTCGAGATCGGCAAACTCAAGGGGCACGTATGGGAGAAAACCGCCAAGGGCGAGTTGCTGGGAATCCCCAAAGCCGAGATCTCGCTACGCAGAAATGGCTCGGCCCAATTGGCCAAGGTGCTCACGCGTGCAGCCGACAAGGACGGCAAGCGAGCCGGCTTCTACAAGGTTGTCCTGCAGGCAGGATCATGGCGTGCATCGGTAAAGGCGTCCGGATTCGAAATACTCGTCGATCCTAAACCGATCGCGATTAAGGCCGGCAAGGAAGCCACCCGCGACTTCATCCTGAAGCGACGCGATCAAAAACCGCCCACCAACCAGGGCATCAAGGGTGTCGTACGCGTACGCGGCCAGAGACTGCCAAAATTGCCGCCCGACCTCAAGGTCGAGATCAAACCGATGGTGAGCGTCATGTCCAATTTGGGCACGGTGGTCGTGGATGCGAAGGGCGGCTTCAGCCGAGATTTCTTGCCCGGATCGTATCGCGTGCAAGCCAATGCCAAAGGCTACCGCACGGTTGATAGTGGCGCGAAATTCGTGTTCGTTGGCAAGTACACGATGGTCGAACTGTTGCTCGTTCCCGAGCAAGTTCCCGAGAAACCGCCCGAGCATTCGGCTATCCCAGATAACAACAAACCCGATGACACCGTTCGCCCGACCGAGATGCGTCTGGTGCTGACGGTCCTGGAGGATTCGCGACGTGGCCGGCGACCACTGCCGGATGCAAAACTGCTGGTTCGCCGGAGCAATCAGGGGCTCGCCGATGCACAGCGAGGCACGGCCGACAAAAACGGCAAGGCCGAATTCCTGCTCAAGCAGCCGGGTGCCTACGTGGCCCTGGCCCAAGCCGAAGGTTTCCAGCCCACCGGCATCAAGCTAGAGGTCGCCCTCGGCGCGGACCTGTCGAGGGCAATTACGCTGGGACGCCGCGAGCCCCGGCCGTCCATCGAACAAGATCCAGGGGCCGACGACCCCAGCACCGAAGAGCCCGAATCGGTCAAAGTGTCCGGCTATATGATCCGCGAGGATGCCAAGAGCCCCACCGGCGCATTCGGAGTCGAGGGCGCAACCCTGACATGGAATCTAATCGGCGGTCGAGGCGATCGGCCTCAACGGGTCTCGACCGGAGATATTGGCAACTTTAATCTGGTGCTTCCCGAAGGTGACTATCGTGTTGGATTCAAACTACCACGAGAGTATCAGGCGAAAGCTCCTGAACTGATAAAAATTCGGGTGGGAATGGATAAGAAATGGTTCCACGCATTGAAGTCTCCGCAAAGTGTTCCCGACGATGAACCCATCGAGCCGATCCCCGAAGACACGGGGCCATCCGACGAGCCCCAGCAGGTGCAGGTCGATGTGCGTGGTGCGGTTGTCGTGCAATCGACGCGAGGACGTGGCGGCTATGCTGGTATCCGCGACGCGGTTGTGCAATGGCATCCCCAGCATGGAAAACATGCCCGGCCGGGAAACGCGAGCAGCGGTCGCGGCGGTGCCTTCTCGTTGCGGCTGGGTACCGGTGAATATATTGTCAAAGTTGTGCCACCGGCGGGCTATCAGGGCACGACGAAGACGGTTCGAGTGCATCCCGGCATGGAGCGAACCCTCTTGGTGCTGGTCCGCGCGGCCGATGACACCCCCGTAACGCCCCCGGGTGTGGTCTATTCGAGACTGACCGTGCAGGTCTACGGGCGCGAGGCGCGGCGGACGTACCCGCTGGCCACAGCCCAGATACAGTACAACGATCCCAGGTGGTCGTCGCTGCAGACGAACATGACGGACAAAGGCGGACGATTCAGAACGTCCTTGCCGCCGGGCAAGTACGAGTTGAGGGTCAGCAAGCCCGGCTACAGCATGGCAAGAAGCCATGTTGCGATCCCACACGGGGGGGGCGATATACTCGCGGGGGCGATATATCTGGACCGGCAGCCGACGGGCGGTGGCGGCAATAATAATCGGCCTGGTGGAACACAAACACCACCACCACCGCAATTGGTGCCGTTGCAACTTCGCGTGATGGTGACGTTCCCCAAGCCAGCCAAGAGAGGCCAGCCCGCCGGTTGGACGACCACGCCGGCCAAGGGCGCGAACATCCACATCACCCAGGGCAGACAGCAAGTGTTCTCCGGCCGCGCCGATAACAACGGCTACCTGGTCACCAAGCTGAAGCCCGGCAACTACCAGATCCAAGTGTCGCACGGCAATATCCGTCACAACGAGTCGGTAAACATGGGCAAGCAAGCCGTCCGCAGGACGATCACGCTCAAATCCGGCGCCGCCCTAATGACACCCACACCGGGACCCGCCAGGCTTATGCCCGGCATACAAAATAGAAACCGGATCAGACCCGGTGTTCAGCTCCAACGCAGAGTCCAATAAGGTGCGCTGGAGAAGACATTTGCAAAGCCACGTGGGTAGTGTTTCCCGAACTGTGACGGTCCGCGCTGGACATGGGCTGGTTCGGAGTGTGAAAATGGCAACCGTTGCGAGCCTGGATCGACTTCAGGCTCAATCTTATATAGGAAATGTGGGCTAGGAAAAGAATGGATGAGTGCCCCACCGAAGTTGGGCAATGGAATTTTGTTTCGACTGCATGGAGTTTACTCATGTTGCATAGTCGCTCCGGTCCGACACTTCGCCGCGATGTAGACCAGACCCACATGAATTGCGCCCTAGCATCCACTCGAAGCGTAACCGTGTCCGATCAAACCTTCCTTTGATGACGCTAATCGCCACAACTACTTGGCGAACCCTAACTTAAGTGGCGTCGATCCCGTAAACTCATCTCGTAAATCAAAATCCCATCATCTCATAAAATCAGTAAGCGTCCGGCGAGGACATACTGTCTCTTAAATTGTGAGGCACCGAGTTGGGG
>CAZISU010000542.1:0-4983 GCA_964541935.1 uncultured Planctomycetaceae bacterium
GCCTGCGGGCTGTCAAGCGTCACCGTGGGTGAACTGGTGATGTCGAGCGTACTGAAGTCGGCCGTAACGTCGGGGCCGCTTGCCATAACGCCCCCGGACCAATTGCCTGCTGTAGACCAAGTCTCACCGCCGGCGTTCGTCCATACTCCATCCGTCGGCGTCAGTCTCAAAAGGGCTCCGCCGCCCGGCAGCAGATTCACGGTAACCTCATCGGTGCCCATCGGAGTCCATACGCCCGTGGTGGCGTTGAAAACGGACATATTTCCCGGCCCGTCGACCGTGTAGGTCTTGTTGAGCGAGTAATCGAGATTCTGAACCAGTGCGTAGGTTGCGTCGGCTACGTCGCTGCCGTCGGTATCGAAGAACCCGAACAAGACCCCTTTCACCGGGTCCAGGTTTTGATACACCATCGTGTTCGCAACCTCGGCGATGTCGAACGGTGAATTCGAGGGTAGTTGCGTCATTCCGTCCGGCATGGCGACCGCTTGGTAACCTTTCATATATGCCCCGATCGACTGCATCCCCTGCAGCTCCTCGACTATCTCCACAAACTCCTTGTTCATCGGCGTCAGAGCGTCATAAATCTCCGTTGTTTCCGCGTCCCAATAGGGCGAGGCACCGCTTTCGGAAGTAATCAGCCCTCCGCCTTGTGGTGCAAGTAGCCGCCAATAGGAAATGCCCTGGGCCCCGAAAGCCGCCGTGCTATAGACCTGATAACGCAGTTCACCTTCGGTGGGAAGCCGCAGCACTTGCGTACTCCAAGAATCAACACTCGCCTGCACTATCTGCATGAACGGCACGCCCGTCCGTTCGGCCTCGGCACGCATCATTCTAAGGTTGTTCAAATATCCGCGTATGTCGCCTGTCGTGCGGAACGGGTAATAGTCGTAACTGAGCATGTCCGGCTGCACAGTCTCCGAGAAATCGCTGATATATGTCCCATATTGCGACTCACCGTTACTCAGAGGAAGTAGGTTGATGTAAGCCAGTCGGTCCGGGTCGCGCTGCCGGAGATAATCTACTATTGGGGCGAGGCCCTCAAACTCCGAGGCGTACGGCTCGTCTCCAACAAAGTAGCTATAAGCGGCTGGAGACGCCTTGAATTGATCTATCAGCGCATCGAGTTGTGCCTGCAAGGGCCCTCCGTCCAGCGACGACGACGAGAGGAGCGGGCTGTACATCATAACCCGCAAACCATAATCCTCGGCCCGGGACAGGTACGACATACCGCACCTGATAAGGTTATACCCACCATCCACTGACAACTGTGCCATATCGTGGGTTAAAGGATCTATTCCACCACAGTAAGTGACGATGGGCTCGCCAACGGTCCATGCTGCTTGCGACAGCTTCGGTGTCGTGCAAACAGCGGTGACAATTGCCAAAACCGCAGCTACCGCAATGGTGTGTTTTCCGGAAAGTTTTTCCATCAGATCGTCATTTATCTTTGCCGACATTTCAACGTGTTTTCTAAAGTGCTGTTGCGGCAGTTCGACTACCGCAACAACACAGAGGCATTCCATTCTATTACTTCCGTTTCCGCCTGACGGAAGCCAACAGTCCGATCAGGCCGGTGGCCAGCAAGGCCAACGTGCCGGGCTCGGGCACAATACCGACCTTAACGTCCAAAATGCCCGTTCCAGTAATTAGGGAACTGGTGTGATCCGCGCCGGAACCGACGGCTCCCCAAGTGCCAATGGCCGTGGCCGCACCGTCGAGGAACAATTCGTCGATCGTGTCCGTGCCGCTGAATCCCAGATCGAGCAATGCGACGCCGTCGACGTAGATATCGGCCGTATCGCTAAGGTACGCACTGCCAATCGACAGCGTGCCGTCGTCGACCTTCGTATCGCCGAAATAGATGTTGGCTCCGGTCAGAGCGAGAACTCCGTCGCCCGCCTTGACAAAATCCCCCCCGCCAGCCGTACCCCATGCGTGGTTCGCTATTATCGTACTGACCGTGAGATCTGTGGCTGCCGTGCCATCAGCCACGTCGAGAGTGAACGCGCCGGTTGACTTTATGTTCAATTTACCAGAGCCGTTAATGGTCGAGCCGGATGCGGAAGCATCGACCGTCCAGACAGCACCATCCACCCACGTGCCAGAGGTGCTGTTACAGGTGAGCGTACTCGCACTGGTGTTCATGGTGACGTCTTTAACCGCTAGATCGCCGGTCGTGAGTATAAGGGTGCCACCTTCAAGCGTAACGGGAATAGCTGTGCTCCAGCCATAAGCCGAGAAGGCGTTTCTTACAGAGTTGTTGAGCGTGCCTCCGCTCTCGACCACGAGGCCCACGCTGGCGGTGTTGAAAAATCCTGAAACGCTGCCGCTCGGTGTGAGTCTTAAATAGCCGCCGGAAGGAACAGTGACCAGACCTGCAATCGTATTCCGATTGGTCCCAACCACCTGCCAATTCACCACGCCGGACGTGATGAGTCCATCGTCACCGGCAAGCTGCGACCTGATCGTGACCGTCCAGTCATTGGAGGTAATCGTCGGGGCCGTGCCGGTCGTCGTGTCCATCGACAGCGCGGAGCCGTTCAGATACCAGCCGCTAGTAACCGCTGTATCACCATAGACGAGGTTACCGATGGTCCGCGGGCTGTCCAACGTCACCGTGGTGGTAGCGGTGATGTCGAGCGTGCTAAAGTCGGCCGTGCTGTCGGCGCCGTCTGCTACAACGTCTCCAGACCAATTGCCCGAAGTACTCCAAGTTCCACCGGCCGCGTTCGTCCATGTGCCATCTGCCGCTTGGGCAGTCCCACAGGTCATTACCAGCCCCAGTATGGCCAGTAAAACCAAACCTAAACCAAAATTACTGCGAATCATTCTAGATCTCCCTGGGCCTTGAGGCCCGATTCGGGGCCTGCCGGAGGACTAACCTCCAACAAGACCACTTGTCATCGCTCACGAGTTGCCGGCAACGTGCCGGCGATATTATCCTGATGTCACGTCTTTGACCTTTCTTCCGTCCTTTCCATGCTTGGCAATCCAGTCTCTGGCATAGTCCACGGCCGCCAGCCCCTTGTTGCAAAGCGGCGTGCAGTGGAAGATCATGCCCTCGATTTGCCCTTCCTTATAGAGCATGTAGGCGTAATCGAGTTGTTTGGCCATGAACTCCACGCTCAATTCCTTCCTGCCGCCGAAGTCCCACATGTAAATGCCCAGCAGCGTCGGCTTGTCGGGGACCAATGATCGGTACTTTTTGAAATTCGTATCGATCTTCTGGATGTCACTGCCGCTCCAAATCCAAAGCGAAACAACGTCCACGTACTTCATCACCGGCTTGATGGCCGGATACAACTGATGGGTATACAAGACAATCGACAGGTCGAGGCGACGTTTGTAGGCCATGGTCTCTTCATGGAGTTGTTTCATTTCCTCCGTGGAAAGGGCGGCCGGCGCAGGCACTGTCTCTGAATTCCTGTCGAACTTCTTGTTGTGGAAGAAGTCGTCGAGATAATAGCCGGTTAGATTCGGCGTCGTATCCCGCAGGCCGAATACGTAGTCTTTCAGTTTCTTATAGGACTTATTGGATCCCAACGACAGGTTCCAGGCAATTCGTTTCACATCCTCGAACTGCTTGCAATATTCCGCGTTTGGTATTCCACCGCGAATGACACAGACGTTGGGGATCCCCATCGACTTGATGCCTTCAGCCATGCTTATCGGAGGGCTCAGGGGGATTTTGTACAATCCGTCGGGGCCGTCGTAATCCCCTGAGTCGTGGCCCCACATCCAAAGGCGATCCTGCAAGTTGTTCTCGTAAGCAGGATACTTGGTTTCTGCCCCAAAAGAGAGTGAATTGACCGACGACAAGGCGCTCAGTCCAACCAGGGTTGATGTTTTTTTTAGGAAATCACGGCGTTCCATAGGTGCCTTCCTTTATCGAGATAACCGTTCACGGAGTCAGAAACATTCTGAAATAGCTTTCGACGAACGGTAAGTAGCATTATCGTTAACAGTTTTTGTGTTGTCGAGTTTCGGGCCCCATTGAGCATTCACCGATCAGTCACCCGTTTCGATCAATCAATGCCAAGCGTTTCACCGCCACGGCTTGTGCCCAATCCTCGCCACAAGTCAGTATTGACGTTGTCGTCGAAGAACCGCACCGAACCGTCGCACAACCCGGCTTGAACTCCGCCCGGGTGCCTGCTGCGTGCGGCCATTGTCATCGGCATCGTTGGCGAATGGGGGCCGATACAAGGCGGATTATGTTCACTGTCGCAATAATTTCCTAATTCCATAACATCCGGCTGAGCTGAGTTCGGGCCCAGGTAGGTATGAAACCAAGTTGCGTTTCCCCACCAAGTGAAGCCCCGCAAATCACTGGTGCCTTGTCCCTGCACAGTTTCGGACAGTAGCAGCGTTTTACTCAGCCCGTCGCTGATGTCGCGAAATTTCGCCGTTGGGCCCGGGCAGTCATAATAACCAGGATTGGTTGGCGATAGCACGCATTTGATGCTCATCATGAACGGCGCCCCTTCAAAGCTCGCGTTACCGACTTGCGGCACGACTTTGACTTCTTGGCCGAAAACCCCTGCGTATCCGGTGTTGCCGAAATTAGCCACGTAATTGTGACAGGTGACGTTGTGCCATTCGGGATGTTCGACAGGCTGGTCGCTAGGGCAGGTACAGGCGGGGATCCGATCCTTGGTAACGATTTGGTTATCCGGGGACGAGTACGTTTTACCCGACTCCCACTGACTGCTACGCGCCCCCTGCTCGATGTAGGGCAAGAGGGACGTCATCCAGGTTCCCCAACAACAACCATAAGCGCCGACCGGCAGACAATTATATGTACCGTGATAATTGTGCGCCGCCAGACTCAACTGCTTGAGATTGTTGCTGCACTGCATTCGTCGGGCTGCCTCGCGGGCTGCCTGCACCGCCGGAAGCAACAGAGCAATCAATATTCCTATGATTGCAATCACCACCAGCAATTCGACCAGTGTAAAGCCGCGTGTTTTTTTCATATTCGCA
>CAZISU010000543.1:0-4983 GCA_964541935.1 uncultured Planctomycetaceae bacterium
GGCCACATGTCCGTCGGCCTAGGGCACATAGCTCACCAGCCGTGCCAATTGTTTGCGCGAATAGTCGGCGATGACGCGTCCGTCCAGTTCGATCGTACCTGACTTTATTGCCCCGGCCACGCCGTCGAGCAATGCGTCGAGGCACTTAATCAGAGTGGTCTTGCCGGCTCCGTTGGGCCCCACAATCGCCAGCGACTCACCACGGGCAACGTTGAAGCTAACGTCGTCGAGGATTTGTTTCCGTCCAAAACTGAACGAGAAACTGTCGATGCGGATGATGTTGTCGGGGGGTGAGGGCATTTTTAGTTAAGCAGTGAATTGTGAGCGATGAACAGTGCGTTTCGGGGCTGGGTACTTGGGATATGTGTCCCCAAAACCGCCGCAAGCGGCTGGGCTAACATTGATTTCTTTAGGATTCAATTCGATTTTATGTTCTGCCCTCTGTCCTCTACTCGCCCATAACCGTGACAATCACAGTACGGCTACGGGGGCGGACGTCGCATTCGAGGTGGAAGACCTGCTGCCAGGTGCCCAGCACGAGTTGTCCGTCGGTTATGGGGACAGCCAGCGAAGGGCCCATCAGGGTTGCTTGCAGATGAGAGTGCCCGTTGCCGTCGTGCCAAGCTTGTTCGTGTCCGTAGTCGCGGCTGGGTGGCATGAGCCGGTCGAGTGTTTCAGGCACGTCGCGAGCCAGCCCCGGCTCGAACTCGACAACACTCACGGCAGATGTGCTGCCGACGGCGAAAACCTGAGCCACGCCGGTCTTTACGCCCGAAGTGTCGACCGCACGCGCAATTTTGTCCGTAAGGTCGTGCATCTGGCCGTGGCCGCTGGTATCGAAAGTAATTTGTTCTTGATGGACCATTTTGGTGTGCCGGATAATATTGAATATCTCTCGGTGGCAAACGAACAACCACAAGGGAAAGTATTATTGTAACGGTTAGAGGGCCGTTGTGCATCCCACACCAGCCAAGACGGTTGTTCTATATTTCGGTTTTTCTGCTTCTGATGGCATCTTTCGGGGCTTGATTGACGCGCCGATTAAACCTATTTTTCCAGGTGGGAGTCCGTAAATTCACGTCCCCCCCGTATTGACGTCTTCAGGAACAGAATGATGGCAACCTCTCTGAGCGATAGTATGACCGACAATTGCCGGAATCCGTCCGATCCGCTGATTCGTCTAGAAAACGTCGATAAGATTTTCCAGATGGGCGAGGTTGCGGTGCAGGCCATGTGTGACGTGTCGCTGGAAATTCAGCGGGGCGAACTGCTGGCCATGGTTGGTCCCAGCGGTTCGGGCAAGTCGACGATCCTGAATATTGTGGGCGGTTTGGACGACGCAAGCAACGGAAAAGTCTGGTTCGGTGAGCAGTTGTTAAGCGATTTTTCGGCGCGCGAGTTGACGCGATATCGGCGTGAAACGGTGGGGTTTGTGTTCCAGTTCTACAACCTTGTGCCCACGCTCAGCGCGCGGGAAAACGTGATGGTTTCGACCGAGATCAGCGAGAGCCCCATGGACGTGGTCGAGGCCCTGCAGATGGTAGATCTGGCGGATCGAGCCGACCATTTCCCCTCGCAGATGTCGGGCGGCGAGCAGCAGCGTGTGGCCATCGCGCGGGCGTTGGCGAAAAATCCCGAGCTGTTGTTGTGCGACGAGCCGACCGGGGCTTTGGACTTCGCAACTGGCAAGCGGGTTTTGCGTCTGTTGGTTGATTTGAAGGACCGCTTGGGAAAAACGATTGTGATTATCACGCACAACAGTGCCCTGGCCCAGGCGGCAGACCGTGTTATTCGTCTTCGTAGCGGTCAGGTGGTCGAGGTGAAAACCAACGACCGGCCGACACCTCCGGAGGATATCGTCTGGTGAGCGTGCTGGACAGAAAACTTGGCCGCGAGTTTTGGGCCTCGCTTTGGCTCTTGCTCGCTATCAGTCTCATCATCACGTTGGGCGTGGGCTGCTATGTGTGCATGGCCACGGTCTATCGCAGTCTGCAAACCTCGAAGGCCGACTATTATAGCCAGTGCCGCATGGCCGATTTTACAATCGAGCTAAAAAAATCGCCACTGGCCGAGATCGAACAGGTCGGCCGTCTGCCCGGCGTGGCGGCCATTCGCCCGCGGATCAGTTTCTATACGACGGTCGATTTGCCCTATGCGGTTCAGCCCATAAACGGCCTGGTGCTGTCGTTGCCCGAGCGGCGCGAGGAAACCATCAATGATATTTTTCTCCGCCGCGGCAGCTATTTCACCGGGCGGCGTGAGAACGAGGTAATCGTCAACGAGGCCTTTGCCAAGCATCACAAGCTGGCACCGGGGCAGTGGATACATCTGGTTTTGAACAACCGCCGTCAAGAACTGTTCATCGTGGGAACGGCCATCAGCAGCGAGTTTGTTTACCTCTTGAGCCCCGGTGGGATTGTGCCCGACCCCGAGCATTTCGGCGTGTTTTATTTGAAACAAAACTATGCTCAAGACGTTTTCGATTTCGACGGCGCGGCCAACCAGGTATTGGGCGTGTATTCGCCGGGAGCGAAGGTCTCGCGGCAGGCCACGCTCGACGAGGCCGAGCGGATGCTCGAGCCGTATGGCGTGATTACGACCACGCCGCTTGTTGACCAGGCTTCGAACCGCTATTTGACGGAAGAAATCGAGGGTCTGGCCAGCTTCGCGGTTGTTATGCCCATCATTTTCCTGGGCGTGGCGGCCGTGGTGCTCAACGTGTTGCTAACTCGACTAGCAGAACAGCAACGCACAGTTATCGGCACGCTCAAGGCCTTGGGATATTATGATCGCCAGATTTTTTGGCATTTTATCAAATTCGGACTGGCGGTGGGCGTGGTTGGCGGGCTGGCCGGGTGCCTGCTGGGCTATTATATGGCCGGCGGCATGACGGTGATGTACCGCATGTTTTATTCCTTCCCGCGGCTGGACAACGCCTTTTTCACCGATATTCAAGCCTCGGGCTTGGGGATCAGCGTGGTTTGCGGGGTGATTGGCAGTTTACACGGCACACGCCTGGTTTTGAAATTGAAACCGGCCGAGGCCATGCGCGCCAAACCGCCCGGCGGCGGCGGGGCCATTTTGCTCGAACGCATGACTTGGTTCTGGAGGCGCCTGAGTACCGGCTGGCGGATGGTCGTGCGAAACGTGATCCGCAACCGCATGCGCACGGCCGCCGGTGTGTTCGCAGCCGCCATGGGCGCGGCATTGCTGTCCAGCGGTTTTATGATGCTGCAAGGCTCGGTATATCTGGTCGACTTCCAGTTCAAGTGGGTGATGCGCAGCGACATCGATCTGACGTTCAAGGATCTGCGTAGCGAGGCCGCCTTGCTCGAGATCAAGAGCCTGCCCGGGGTGGATCTGGCCGAGCCCAAGCTAAACGTGGCCGGTACGTTCACCAACGGTTCGCATTGCAAAAAAGGAGCCATTGTCGGTCTCGTGCGGGATGCCAAGTTGACCGTGCCGAGGGATCTAGAAGCCCGCGCGATTCCGATCCGCGCGTGCGGATTGACCATGAGTCGCAAAATGGCCGAAATTCTGAACATTAAACGTGGCGATTTCGTCTCCTTTCGTCCTTCCAAGGGGTTGCAGCGTGAACGGCGCGTGCAGGTTTTGCAGATTGCCGAGAGCTACATGGGCACGGCCGTTTATACCGACTTCGATTATCTCAACCGCCTCGTGGGCGAATATGGGGCCATCAGTGAGGTGCAGTTGCTGGTCGACCACGACCCGCAAGTGCAGAAGAAACTTTTCGCTCAAATCAAGCGGCTGCCGTCCGTGCAGGCCGTGAACTGTCGCGCCGATATGGTGAAAAGCATCGAAGATACTCTGATCGCTAGCATGATCGGATTTATCGGCGTCCTTATAATTTTCGCCGGCACAATCTTCTTCGGCAGCATTCTAAACAGCGCGCTGATCGGTTTGGCCGAACGGCAACGCGAGGTGGCCACGTTGCGGGTGTTGGGCTACGGTCCCTGGCAGATCGGCAATCTGTTGTTCCGCGAGACCATGATCGTGACCGTGCTAGGCACGCTGCTGGGCATGCCTATCGGCTATGCCCTAACCGAGTTGATGGCTATCTCGTACGACAGCGAACTGTTTCGTTTTCCCGTGGTATCGACGGCTGTGACGTGGATTTCAACGGCCGTTTTGGCATTGTTGTTTTGTACATTGGCACAACTATTCGTGCAGCGGGCCATCTTGAAGATGGATTGGCTCGATGCTTTGCAATCAAAGGAATAGAACAATGAAAACCTGGATTTGGATTACTGTTGGCGTGCTGGTTGTGGGCGGTCTGGTCGCGTTTTTTGCGACTTCATCGAAAGGCGTTGCGGTCGACGCGGTCGAAGTTACCAAAGGCCCCATCCGCGAGTTTGTCGACGAACGTGGCAAAACGCGCCTGCCGCAAACCTATCTGGTCACCATGCCTTCGGGCGGACGCGTTGAGGCCGTGGGGCTGACGGCCGGCACTAGGGTTAAGAAGGGGCAAGTCATTGCGCAGATGGTTCCGCTCGACTTGAAGCTGGCCGTGGAAGAAAGCGAAGCCTCGGTCCGTCAGTTGCAAGCATCTATCAGGGAAAACGCGGCCACCAACGTGGAGGAAACCGCGCTGAGCCAGGCAAAGCACTTCGTCAAGTCGATGCACGATACGGTCGAGGCCGCGGCCACGCGGGTTTTGGCGGGCAAGGCGAAACTCGATTATGCCGAGAAGCATTTCGGACGAGTTGCCCCGCTGGCAAAATCCGGCGCGCGAACCCAGGACGAACTGGACCAAGCCATACTCGAAAAGGTCTCCAGCAGCGTTGCTTATCGCGAGGATGAGTTGATTCACATGGCAACCGTTGCCATGGCGGCGGCTACCGACCTGTTGCCTACGATGATCGAACAGCAGATTGCCAATAAAGGACTCACCGCGGACGTTTTGAAGGAACAGGAGGCGGCGGCCGCAGCTCGATTGAAACAAGTCCGCGAAAATCAGCTACG
>CAZISU010000544.1:0-4979 GCA_964541935.1 uncultured Planctomycetaceae bacterium
AGTTCCGCCGCAGCAACGAGCCTTTCCTCCGTCCGGGCCTGCGCACCCGGCACAACTGGTCCTACGGCGACAACTATATCGCCTGGCAAGTGGTAGAAACCGGACCGACCGACGACGACACGCCACGCGAAATGTCGCTATACGCCACCGAGTCCTATTTCACCAAGAACTCCTCTCGGATGCGACGTTATACGATGCGAATCGACGGGTTTGTCTCGGCCCATGCCAAGCACATCCCGGGCGAACTGGTCACCAAGCCGTTCATCTTCGATGGCCAAGAGCTCTCGCTCAACTTCGCCACCTCGGCGGCGGGCTACGTGAAAATCGAACTGCAAGCGGCCGATGGCAAGCCCATCCCCGGCTTCACGCTGGCCGAGGCCGATATTCTCTACGGCGACGACCTCGAGCGGACCGTGAGCTGGAAAGGCAAGAAAGACGTCGGCTCGTTAAATGGCAAACCCATCCGCATTAAATTCGCGATGAGCGAAGCGGACATCTACTCCTGGAAATTCGAAGCAAAATAGAGAAGAATATCTTCACAGATTCCCACCGCTTTGTCATCCACATCATACCCATCGTGTGCCCAGCACACACCCTGCATACCCAAGCATTCCGGAGACAACAGCCATGCAACGCCTCTTCCTTTGCGTCACCATAGTCTTATCGCTGGTGTCAAGCGTCCCATCCGCCGAGCCGATCGATATCGGTTCACGGCGGGAATTGTTCATCGATGACTATATGGTCGATGCGATGAAAAATGTCGAGCTCAAATCGCACGAACCGACCCGGCGCGAAATCGCCATCCAGTGGGATAAGCCGTGGGAAGGCAGCGGTTGTGGATATGTCACGGTTTTTCGCGACGGTGATATCTACCGCATGTACTACAAGTCGTGGCAACACTCGGGCCAGTCGAAACAATGCCCTTTTCATCGTTTAGTAATCGGCTATGCACAGAGCGATGACGGGATCACTTGGAAGCGTCCCAACCTGGGGCTGTTCGAGTTCGATGGATCGAAGGAAAATAACATCGTTCTCAGCGAAATAGATGGTTGTGAGTGCCATGATTTTTCCCCGTTTGTGGACAAGAATCCCAAGGCTGCTCCGGATGCTCGATACAAGGCCATTGCCCGTGCCTATAAACACAAGCCGAACGGGCTCTGGTCATTTAAATCACCGGACGGAATACATTGGACACTGATGAAGGATGTGCCCGTCTATACCAAGGGGGCTTTCGACACCCAGAACATTGCATACTGGTCCGAGGCCGATGGGAAGTATGTTCTCTACTATCGCGTATTCGTCAACGGTGTGCGGCACATAGAACGGGCGTTTTCCGACGATTTCGTTAATTGGAAGCGCGACGGCCTGATTGATTTCGGCAACAGCGGCCCGTCCAAGAGCGAGCAATTCTACGTTAACCAAATCAAGCCTTATTATCGGGCGCCGCATATTCTCATCGGTTTTCCGGCTCGATATGTCGATCGCGGGCTGACGGCGTCGACCTACGAACTTCCCGAACCCGAGCTTCGCAAGCAGCGAGTCGATAAGAGCCGCCGCTACGGCACGGCTGTCACTGACAGCGTACTGATCACCAGCCGCGATGGCAAGAACTTCTTGCGCGGCAACGATGTTTTCCTGCGTCCCGGCCTGCGGACGAAGTACAACTGGTCATATGGCGATAATTATATCGCTTGGCATGTTGTGGAAACTAACCCTACAGAAGACGACGCTACACGCGAAATGTCTCTCTATGCCACGGAAGCATATTTTACCGGCGATTTCGCGCGACTGCGACGCTACACTATGCGGATCGACGGCTTCGTCTCGGCCCACGCCAAGCACGAAACGGGCGAATTTGTTACCAAGCCCTTTACGTTTGACGGTGAACGGCTATCGCTGAACTTCGCCACCTCGGCGGCCGGTTTCATGAAAATCGAACTACAAACACCAGACGGCAAGCCCATCCCCGGCTTCACGCTGGCCGAGGCCGATATCCTCTACGGCGATTTGCTGGATCGAACCGTAAGCTGGAAAGGCAACAAAGATGTTGAATGTTTACAAGGCAAGCCCATCCGCATGAGATTCGTGATGAGTGAAGCGGATGTCTACGCTTGGAAATTTGAAGGCAAGTAGAGCGTGAATGCAGAGTCGGCCCGGATTGTGTCTTTAGGGGCCATTCGCAGCTACCCCCAGGGAGGGTGGCAACTGTCTTTTGTGCATTCTTTTTTCACACCAGCACAAAACGCCTTTAGGACTTTTGCCTACAAGCACTCGCATTGTATCTTTCTTTAGTCCATTTTCAGTGTTGTGATAGTCAATCGTTCGCCTATCTTCGGGGAGAAGGAGAGTCTTGGTGTACGACATTCGACGGTTTAATCTTTCAGACATGACCGCTTGCGGGGCCGTCTTGCGGAAGCTTGCCGCAAACGCGCGGAGCATGGAAGATGTGGCCAATAAGGCTGTTCGCCATTTATACGACGAGATGGTCGATGGCGCAACCGGCCAGAGAGCCATGTCCCAGGTTCGCTTTTTCAAGACGCATCCCTACAAGAACCTTGACGAAGAACTCCGCCTGTTCTGCAACGGCGTGTTGGGCGATACACGGGCCCCCGCGGACATGAAATGCCTGACCCTATTGGCAAGCGCCGGCGAGGAACCCGAGTGGAACTCGCGGCACAATTCCAAGGGGCACAAGGCCATTCCCTTACCGAGCGAGGAGTTGATTCTCCAGTTTCCCATGATCTCGAATCTGGTCAAGCAGCTCGGCTTGGAAATCAACTCGATTATTTCTCCCGACCCGAGTTGCCTCAGCGATATCGAGCAGACGACCTACAACGTTTTTTGCGTACCCGAAACGCCGGGCAGTCCTTACGTTCCTGCCCAAGATGACTTTGTTATTCCCTACGACATCAAGTCAACGGTGGGATTCGGTGGCATATTACCGTCTGGTAACCTTTACGCGATAATCATGTTTTCAAAAGTGCCAATATCGCGTGAAACCGCGGAGCTTCTCAAACCGCTGGCACTGGCCGTCAAGGTCTCCGTATTGCCTTTCGAGCACACGGTCTTTCAAGAAAATCTAGAACCATGTCGACCGCATCATGCCACGTGATTACTCACACAACTCGGAAGTCGAGATCCTCAAGTCCCAAGTAAAAGCCTTGGAGGAGATGCTACAGGTTCATGAAGAAACGGTCTGCGAGCAACATGCCAAACTTAAACAAGCCATGGAGGCCGCACAAGCGGCCGACCGCGCCAAGAGCGAATTTCTGGCCAACATGAGTCATGAAATTCGCACGCCCATGACGGCCATTCTGGGTTTCTCGGAAATCCTGCTCGATAGCGTCATCGACTCGGAAGATATAGAAGCCGTTAATACCATCAAACGAAACGGCAACCACTTATTAAGCATCATAAACGACATCCTCGACCTTTCTAAAATCGAAGCCGGAAAGATGGAAGTCGAACGTATTCGGTTCTCGCCCCGCCAGATTCTCCTCGATGTGGCTTCGCTGATGCGGATTCGGGCGATCGAAAAGAATCTGAGCCTGGAAATCGAATACGCCACCCCCATACCCGATCTCATTGAATCCGATCCTATTCGCCTGCGACAGATCCTTATCAATCTCACCTCGAACGCCATTAAGTTCACCACTTCCGGGAAAATCCGCCTTACTGTCAGTCTGCAAGACACCGACCTGGACGAACCCAAAATGCAATTCCAGGTCATAGATTCCGGCGTGGGTATGAACGCGGAGCAGATCGCCAGATTGTTCAAGCCATTTAGTCAGGCCGATACATCCACAACCCGTGAATATGGAGGAACGGGTCTCGGCCTGGCGATCAGCAAGCGACTGGCCATCGAACTTGGCGGCGACATAGAAGTCAGCAGCACGTCCGGGCGAGGCAGCACCTTCACGCTAACCATCCTCACGGGGTCGCTTTCCGGCGTGAAAATGCTCGAAAACCCAGCCGAGGTAATTCAAACAACCAGCCATCTCTGCGCGTCGGCAGCCCTGCTCAAAGCCCTCGATTGCCGAGTGCTGTTAGCCGAAGACGGCTTCGACAATCAGCGGCTCATAAAGGCACTGCTGAAAAAAGCCGGCGCCCGGGTCGAAGTTGCGGACAACGGACAAATCGCCTGCAATCTTGCCCTCGAAGCCCGCAACAACGGCAATCCATTCGACGTCATACTGATGGACATGCAGATGCCAGTTTTGGACGGTTACAAAGCAACCGCCGTTCTACGAGAAGCGGGCTATACGCGTCCGATCATCGCCTTAACCTCGCACGCCATGAGCGGCGATCGAGAGAAATGCCTCGAGGCGGGATGCGACGACCACATTATTAAACCAGTCAATCAACATACGCTGATTTCCGTTGTGAGGAAATATGCGTCAAGAAAATCCTACAGCAATCCATAATCCGCTAGCGTTTGCCGTAGACTGGCTTCTTGCTTTTCGTCGAGCGGGGTCATGGGCATGCGGAGCTCGCCTGTGTCGCGGCCGAGGATCTTCATGGCGGCTTTGATGGGAATGGGGTTGGTCGAGAGTCCTAGCATGTCGCTGCAGAGGGGGAAGAGTTTGTGGTGTAGGCGGCGGGCCTCGATGATGTCGCCTTGGTCAACTGCCGTTGTGAGGGCGATCATGTCTTGGGGAATGATGTTGCCCACGACAGAGATAACGCCGCGGCCGCCCATGGACATTAGCGGCAATGTGAGGCTGTCGTCGCCGCTGAGCACGGTCAGGTCAGTCGAGGCTAGGATTTGGGCCGCTTGGTCCATCGAACCGGTGGCTTCCTTGACCATGGTGATGCTGGGGATTTCGGCCAGGCGGATGATGGTCTCGGGCTCGATGTTCTTGGCCGTGCGGCCGGGGATGTTGTAGACGCAGATGGGGATATCGACCGCTTCGGCCAGGGCCTTGAAGTGTTGGTAGAAACCTTCCTGGGTGGGCTTGTTGTAATAGGGGGCCACGACC
>CAZISU010000545.1:0-4978 GCA_964541935.1 uncultured Planctomycetaceae bacterium
TTTAACGAAATAGAGCAACTATCGATGACTGAACAAAAAGCTGCGACATTGCCGCCGGATATTGAAATCGCCCGTGCGGCAACAAAGCTTCCGATAGACGAGATTGCCGCCAAGCTTGGCATCGCCAGCGACGATCTCGAGCATTATGGCCGCGACAAGGCCAAGGTTTCCCTGGAACTTTTCGACCGCTTGGCCGACCGCCCCACCGGCAAGCTGGTCTTGGTAACGGCCATCAGCCCCACGCCGGCCGGCGAAGGCAAGACGACCACCAGCATCGGCCTGGTCGACGCCATGAACCGCATCGGCCATCAGGCCACGGCTTGTCTGCGCGAGCCGTCGATGGGCCCCTGTTTTGGCATGAAGGGTGGAGCGGCCGGCGGCGGCTATGCGCAGGTCGTGCCCATGGAGGACATCAACCTCCACTTCACGGGCGACATTCATGCAATCGAGCTGGCCCACAATCTGCTGGCGGCCATGATGGACAACCACATCCATCACAGCAACGAGCTGCGGCTCGATCCGCGGCGCCTCGCTTGGGGCCGGGTCATGGACATGAACGATCGTGCTCTGCGGGGAACGATGGTCGGCCTGGGCGGAGTTTCGAATTCCATCCCCCACGAAAGCCATTTCGATATTGCCGTAGCTACGGAAGTCATGGCCGTTTTCTGCCTTTGCGAATCGCTCGCTCAGCTCAAACAGCGGTTGGGCAAAATCATTGTGGGCTATACCCGCAAGCGCGAGCCGATTACGGCCGCCGACCTGAAAGCCCACGGGGCCATGACCGTACTTCTGAAAAACGCCCTCAAGCCGAATCTCGTGCAAACTTTGGAAAACAACCCCGTCTTCATCCACGGCGGGCCGTTTGCCAACATTGCCCACGGCTGCAATAGCCTGATCGCCACCAAGCTTTCCATGCGATTGTCGGAATACACCGTCACCGAGGCCGGTTTCGGTGCGGATCTAGGCGCCGAGAAGTTCATGAACATCAAGTGCCGCAAGGCTGGTATCAGCCCCAACGCGGTGGTCCTGGTAGCCACCGTAAGGGCCTTGAAAATGCACGGCGGCGTGCCCATCAAGGAACTGCAAAAGCCCAACGTCGACGCCTTGGACAAGGGCGTCGAGAACTTGAAGAAACACATCGAAAACATCCACCGTTTCGGCCTGCCGGTCGTGGTTGCCATCAACTCGTTTTCCGGCGATACGCAGGAAGAAATCGATTTCATCAAGGATAAGTGCGCTTACCTGAGCGTGAAAATCATCGAGTCGCAACACTGGGCACGCGGCGGCCAGGGGGCCGAGCAACTGGCCAAAGCCGTGGTCGAGGTGGTGGAAAACACAAAAACCGATTTCAGCCTGCTGTACCCAAATACCTGTTCACTCTGGGACAAGGTGGGCATCATTTGCCGAGAAATATACGGCGCCACCGACGTCCTGGCCGACAAACGCTTGCGGGCCAAGTTCCAAAAGCTGCAAGACGACGGGTTCGGCGAATTGCCGATCTGCATGGCCAAAACCCAATATTCGCTTTCGACCGACCCGGGACTGAAGGGTCGGCCGAAGAAGTTCGACGTCCCCTTGCGCGACGTGCGCGTGTCGGCCGGCGCCGGGTTCGTGGTGGTGCTAACCGGCGATATCATGACCATGCCCGGTTTACCCAAAAAACCGGCCGCGGAAATGATCGATATTAACGAAAACGGCGACGTGGTGGGGCTGTTTTAGAAAATCACAGGAGGAGTGGACCATGCACGGATTGATCGATACTCTCACGGCAACGGGCACGGTTGTTACTGACGGCGCCTGGGGAACGCAGCTACAGGCCTTGGGGCTGGAGGTGGGCGCATGCCCCGACGCCTGGAACCTCTCCGAGCCGGACAAGATCAAGCAGGTAGCCGCCTCGTATGCCGCGGCCGGTAGTGATGTGATTCTCACAAACACATTCGGTTGCAACCGCTTCATGCTGGGCCGTCACGGTCTGGAGGATAAGGCGGCCAAGCTTGCCGCGGCCGGGGTTAAACTCTCGATTGCGGCGGCCGACGGACGGTCAAAAGTCTTCGCCTCGCTGGGCCCCAGCGGGGTGATGTTGATGATGGGAGACGTCTCGCACGAACAGGTCAAAGACGGATTCGAACAACAGGCCCGCGCCATGGCCGACGTCGGGGCCGAGGCCATTGTGATCGAGACCATGTGCGACGTGGTCGAAGCCCGCCTGGCCGTCGAGGCCGCCAAGTCGACTGGCCTGCCCGTCGTGGCCTGCATGGTCTTCGACAGCGGCGCGGACAAAGATCGCACCATGATGGGCAACACGCCCGAACAGGTCGCCACGGAATTAACAAACGCCGGAGCCGACGTGATCGGCTCGAACTGTGGCCAGGGCATCGCCGGATTCTTGCCGATCTGCAAACGACTCAAAGCGGCCACCAGTTGTCCGATTTGGATCAAAGGCAACGCCGGGTTGCCCGAGATAGTCGACGGACAGACGGCGTATAAGCAAACGGCGGAAGAATTCGCCGCGCATATACCGGAGTTGGTCGAGGCAGGCGCGGCATTTGTGGGCGGATGCTGCGGAACCAGCCCGGAGTTTATCGCCGCGGTGAAGAAGGTGCTATCAGAGTAGTATCGCTCGTCGGACTGTTAGCGGCGACGCTTGTCGTCGCGTGTATTAACGCGGGGACAAGCCCCGCCGCTAACTTTTTCTATTGAGAAGCAGATAATATGAACTCACGCCAACGTCTTTTAACCGCCCTGGCTCATCGTGAGCCGGACCGTGTGCCTTATGATCTGGCCGGATGTCATGTGACTTCGATTCATGTCGAGGCCTACCGGAATTTGTGCCGCTATCTCGATATCGATCCGGAGCCAGTGGTTTTGGCCGACGTTGTGCAGCAGGCGGTGACGCCGTGCGAGGCACTGGTGGAGCGTCTGGGCGTTGACACACGGGGGCTGTATCCGCTCTGCAGCCACAACCGCGATTTCGAACAAGTTGAAGATGCAGGCGATTCATTTCGGCACGTGGATGAGTGGGGTTTCACGCAACAGATGCCCAAGCAGGACGGGTTCTGGTGGTCGCAGGTGGGCTTCCCGTTGGACGGCATGACGGTCGACCGCGACGCCCTGGCCGCCTACGCCTGGCCACGGGCCGACGACCCGGCACGTCTGACTGGCTTGCGAGAAACGGCCCAAACATACCGCGAGGCTGGCCAGGCCGTAATGTGCAAGAGCCTCTGCGCCGGCATGTTCGAGATGGGCCAGCGCGTGCGCGGCATGTCTAATTTCCTCTGCGATATGCTGGCCGACGTGCCTGCGGCCGAAACCATCCTCGACAACATCCTGCGGCTGAAGAAGCAATATTGGGCCATGGTGCTCGACGAGGTTGGCGATCTGATTGACGTCGTGGTCGAAAACGACGACTACGGCACGCAGCAGAGCCAGTTGATCTCGCTAGACACGTACCAATCGCTCATCGAACCGCGACTGCGTGAGCTGGTCGGTTTCATCAAACAGAAACACGCCCAAAAGCGCTCGCCCACCGAGCCGGGCTACTTCTTCTTCCACTCCTGCGGAAACGTGCGGCCCTATCTGCCCAGTTTCATCGACATGGGCATCGACATCCTCAACCCGGTGCACATCTCGGCCGAGGGCATGAGCCCGCTGGAGCTGAAACGTGACTTCGGCGACGCCATCACCTTCTGGGGCGGCGGCGTCGAGACGCAAAACATCCTCCCCAAAGGCACCCCCGACGAAGTCCGCCAAGACGTTCGCCACAACGTCGAGGCCCTCATGCCCGGCGGCGGTTACGTTTTCAACACCGTCCACAATATCCAGGCCGAAGTCCCGCCGGAGAATATCGTGGCGATGTGGGAGGCTTTGCGCGAGGTGGGGGCGTATTGAGGCGGGCGTTGGATGTTGGTCTGCCAGCGGTATCCTCTAATTTCGTCGCCAAGCGATCATTCCCACAATGGCCATTCCGAGGAGGGTGGTAATGGTAGTGGGTTCGGGGACGATAATACCCATCAATTCAAACGGGCAATCCCACCCAACGCTTTGAAGGTAAGAATTGTCCCTGAATTGAACGCACTGATTATCTCCGCCTGTCCCTATCGGCCAGTACCATTGCGGTGGAAAGTCCATCGTAGGCTGAATGGAAAGCCAGTAGCTCTCTTCGCCTGTAACACAGAAAGGTGTTGGCAAAGTAACAGAATAGCTGTATCCATAATAATTCAGGAAAGTGCTAATGTGTTGTTCCGCTGCATTGCCGATAATGGTATAGGTGTGTAACCTGTCGCCTGGCAGACCGGCATTATCCGACCAGAAGCTGATCTCAAACTGCGTGATTTCACCTGGAAAAGTCGAGTGACACCCATACCATTGAAGGTCAGTGATAATCGCGTCGTGCGTCAGAGTGAAGTTGTCGAGTGTTAGGTTCCCAATAGGATATTGGGAGGAGGCGCCACCAGAAATCCGGGATTTTAATGGCTGCTCATAGAGCGTTTCTGCGTTTGCCCATCCTGAGATGATCGCAAAGCACAAGATGGTTGCTGACAAGAAGGTTCTCATGATCACGTTGTTTGACATAACAATAACTCCCCAGAAAAGACAAAACGGATGCACCTAGCGACCGCTGGAACAGATCTTCTGGACCTGACAACAAGCCACCCTGCCTGGGCATATGCCTACATTCATGCGGCCGATGGACTTTTAATTAGTTTATCACTTTTGCATGATGGCACAACCCACCCCCACGCCAGCGACAACTCAAGCAACGGTAGACTTTGGCGGCAATCCATGCAAATCCAACTGGCTTTGCTGTCAGAAATTCTCCTTTCGTGACACAGATGCAGCAACCCCCTTTTAGTACGAAAGTTCTGTCCGAGTTGTCCGATATTGCCATCTCGTGATTCATAATCCCATAAAGCCGTGATGCACGTAAGCGTCCGGCGAGGACATACTGTCTCTTAAATTGTGAGGCACCGAGTTGGGG
>CAZISU010000546.1:0-4972 GCA_964541935.1 uncultured Planctomycetaceae bacterium
ATGGCCAAACCGGTTTCGGCGAACACTTCACAAGGGATGGCCGTTATGCCCAGATCGCCAATTCTCGCGGCTTGCAGAACCAGTTCTTCGGTGTAGGGCGGCTCGTTAAACTTCAACACCCAGCGGGCGTAGCACTTGACCATATCGGATAATGGCGTCTCATTCTCGGCCGCCAGCAGCTTTTTGGCCTTGGCAACATGTTCCGGCGTCGGCCGGCGTTTGTTTAAGGTCAGCATTTTTTGCGCCATGGCCAAGGTCACATCGCGGCGATGTTTTACTGATGGGTAAACATCGGTTACCGCGCCGGCCACGCGACCGGCAACGGCTCGCATTTGCTGGAAATGATCAGCTCGTTTACGCGGATGGCGAAAGTTGAGGTTAACGATGTCGCCGCTGGTGCCGTTGGACATGATGGCTATCATCGGAGGATGTTTTTCGTCCTTTACGCCGATTTGCTTCTCAATCAACCCTGCGAATTCGCCGAAATAGTCGGCCGAAACACCGCCCGGCGCTATGCCGCCCACATAGTGAAGCGAGTAGTTTGCCAGCAAGGCAATCGGCCGTCCGTCGACGGAACGCAATGAGACGAACGAGACTTCCGGATCGGTTGGACCGGCCGGACGGTCCAAAAGCTTGCTGCCTCGCGGCGGGTGCACGCGAACGATATCGATCGTTTCGAAGAACGGACTGGGATTGATGCCACCAGGCTTCATGAACCATCGTCGGTTAAAAACCTCCTCGGGAACGTCCACCGAGCCCCGCCCGAACTCGGCCGGTTCGAGGTTTCGGTTAGCTTGTGTCACGGCTTCGACAATACCTTGCGTCATACGCTCGATGTATTTAGGATCCGTCTTCACCCGGTAGTCGCGTGCGGGGGGCGCGGTGTGCGTATGCGTGGCCGACGCCATAACATGGTCCGCGCGAATGCCGGTGGATTTTTCGATCCGGCGTTTGGCTTCGTCGAACAAACTGCGAGGACAAAGGCAATTGTCGACAACCGCTATTGCTATCTTCGTGGTCCCATCGTCCAGCATGATGGCTCGAACGTGCAAAGGATCCCATGCTTTGTCCGCCAGCCGTTTGTTGAAGGAACCGATCATGGGCATCGGCCACGTGGTCGGCGTGATGTCCGCTTTAGCGGCGCCTGCCCGAAAAACGGGCAGCTTCTCTTCGGCTGCCACCGAGATTGACGAAAAAAGGCAAAAGAGTAATACAGTCAATATTAAACGCGAACAAACTTTCATTTTGAGTTTTTCTTATTAACTTGATCTAATAAACCGAAGAGCGCGGCCTCGATTTTATCCGACGCCTCGATTTCCAGCTCGCATGTACCCAGCCAGGTTTCGTAGCCGCCCAGGGCATGTTGGTGCGGCGTGGGGAGATAGCCATAGTGTCCGTTCGCCAACTCGATGGTAAAATTATCCGCCAGCGGGCTCTTTTTCTTGATGTTCAACCCGACTTCGGCGAACACTTCACAAGGGATGGCCGTGATGCCCAAATCGCCAATTCGTGCGGCTTGTAGAACCAACTCTGCTGTATGGGGAGGTTCGTTAAACTTCAACGTTCTTAGAACATAGCACTTGACGATTGCTGATAACGGCGAATCTTTTTCGGCCGCCAACAGCTTTTTGGCCTTGGCAACCTGTTCTGGCGTCGGCCGGCGTTTGTTTAAGGTCAATTTCTGTTGCGCCATGGCCAAGGTTACATCGCGGCGATGGTCAACAGACCGGTAAGAATCGGTGACTGCATCGGCAACGCGGCCGGCAACGGCTCGCATTTGCTGGAAATTATCGGTTTTTTTTCGCGGATGTGGAAAGTTTAAGTTATTGATATCGCCGCTGGTGCCGTTGGACATAATGGCTACCATGGGAGGATGTTTTTCGTGATTGGCGCCGAGACGCTTCTCAATCAACCCTGCGAATTCGCCGAAATAGTCGGCCGAAACGCCGCCCGGTGCTATGCCGCCCACGTAGTGCAGCGAGTAGTTTGCCAGCAAGGCAATCGGCCGTCCGTCGACGGCACGCAATGAGACGAAGGAGACTTCCGGATCGGTTGGACCGGCCGGACGGTCTAAGAGTTTGCTGCCTCGTGGCGGGTTCATGCGAACTTTATCCATCGTTTCGAAGAACGGACTGGGTTTAATCCCACCGGGTTTCATGAACCAGCGTCGGTTGAAAACCTCTTCTGGAACGTCTACCGAGCCGCGGCCGAACTCGGCCGATTCGAGGTTTTGGTTGGCTTTTGTGACGGCGTCGACAATGCCTTGCGTGATACGTTCGACATACTTAGGATCAGCCTTACACGTGCCGCGATCTCGGGCGTAGGGCGCGGAATGCGTATGCGTGGCCGACGCCATAATATGATCCGAGCGAATGTCGGTGGATTTTTCGATCCGACGTTTGGCTTCGTCGAACAAGCTTCGCGGGCAATAGCAACTGTCGACGACCGCTATCGCAATCTTTGTGGCTCCATCGTCCAGCACAATAGCGCGAACGTGTAAAGGATCCCAAGCTTTGTCGGCCAGATGTTCGTAAAAGTAACCAACCGTGGGTACCGGCCATGTGGTAGGAGTGATATCCGCCTTGGCGGCGCCCGCCCGAAAAGCGGGCGACTCGACGTCGGCTGCCAGCGAGGTTGTCGCGGGCAGGCACAAGAGCAAGATAAACAAAATTCTGCAGAAATAAATTTTCATCTTGGATTTTCCGAAAGAGTTTCCAATACAAAGAGTTCTACGCATTTCCCAGTCCTATAAGGCAGATAGCCATGGATAGAATTGCCAGGCCTGCTAGCATCGTTATCAATGGCTTGCTTCCCGCGCCCTTCCATTCGCCTGTAGCTATTCCACACAGATTGCCGACGACGATGGAAGTGATCATCAGTATTGGCCATCCAATCGAGGCGGCCAGAGGGCCTAGCTTTGAGAGCCCTATGCCGTATACGGCTATGCTGCCCGAAAACAGGATTCCCATGGACAAAGTCAAGCCCCAGTAACTCCCCGTGCCTTTGATTGTGTATCTTCGCCACCCACGGTCTTTGCTCATCAAGTATATGCAGTAGAGCACGGTAATCACAAAGGCGGAAGTCATGGCCCAACACCAGATCGGATTGCTGGCAGATGCCGGCGATGTGCCCGTTGCCTTTGCGTTGTAAATTATTTCCTCCCCGGAAACAAACGCGAAATTCAGCATCGGCGAAGCTATTCCGCTAATGATGCAAATGCCTAACCCTTTTTTGAAGGATGCGGCTTGTGCGGAGTTGTCTTCGTTGCCATCTGCCCCGGCCAATTCTCTTTCTTTCCAACTGCCGGCCAGCGCACATAGGGCTACGCCAATCAACATCAGTAACACGCCGCCGGAGATGGTCAGTCCGCCGGATGTCAAAAATGCATCTGGATGGAATAAGATCATGGGAATCAGCGTTCCCAGGGCGCTTGCCATGCCAATAACGATGGCAAATGCCAAGGCTAAGCCAACCATGCTGACTCCGATGCCGAAGCAGATTGTGCCGATTCCCCAACCGGCGCCGAAAAAGGTGATTGCGGCAAGGGTTTTCCAGGAAGCGGAGCTGTAGACGCCAATCAGATCCGGAACGGTTGCGACGGCCAGCAGCCAGGGCAAGATTACGAATCCCCAGAGTGCGAACACGCTCCAGATGTTTTCCCATTTCCACTTTGTGGCATATTTCATCGGCAGCGGAAATGCACCTTGCATTGCTCCGGACAAAAGCGCAAAGCAACTTCCTGAAATAATATCCACGCTATACTCTTTTCTGCTTATGGGCTCTTGTCGGCATTGATGATTTTCTCCGCATTACCACCGAGAATCTTGGATTTCTCGCTGTCTGAGATATCCAACGCCTTGATGATCTCGATGGCGAAGCGTATCTGCATGGGGCCTTGCAGCGGGACGTCCGTTCCGAAGACGATGTGATCGGGGCCAAGCAGCTCGACCATCTTTTCCATGACGCCGGGATAGACGTACATTAGATAGTGGGCCGTGTCCACGTAGACGTTGTCCAGGCGACGTTCGGCGACCAGTTCGAGCCCGCGCAGGTTCGGGAAATAGGGATAAACCGAGTTCTGAAAGATACCCGCGAGGTGTGCCATAACGATGTTGGTGTCGGGATGGCGTGCGGCAAAATCCACGATTGCGCCGGCATCGGCAAAACCGGTCCCCGGCATGCAAGACACGTGAAACAGCATGGTGGGGACGCGCTCGGCGACCTTATCCAAGAAGTCCCGGGCGACCCGCGATGTGACATCATAGCCGTGGTAATCGGGATGGACCTTGACGCCGAAGAACTTGGAATTCTCGTCCATGAGATCCAGATCGTCGATCGTTTTGGGGAAAAGCGGATTGACCGTAACATACCCGAGCAGTTTTTCGGTTTGTTTGAGGGCCTCGTTGAGTTCAAGGTTACCCTCGGTCGTATCGTACATAATCGATCTGGCCGAGGTCACACAAAGGCGATCTACCCCCGCCTGCTCGGTGTATTGCTCCAACTGCTCGGCATTTGCCGCCCAGAAAGGAGCGAAGTTAATATTACCAAGATGTCCGTGGATGTCGATGATCATGACTTTTACAGCTCCGAAAAAATGTGAGTACCTTGCCGCAGCAAGCCCTGTTTTTTACTATAGGTTCTTCGCCCATTTTAGTGGGTGATGCCATCAGGTAGTAGTTTTAGCTTTTTGCATCTTATTAAGTCACGTTCCACGGCGCGCGGCCGGGTGGGAGGCTCAGAAGCTTGTTGGCTGCGTCGTCGCCGGCGAAACGCTCGGCTTCAGGATCCCACTTCAATTTACGTCCCACCTGGCAGGCGATGTATCCGAGTTGCGCAACCGAACTGGAACGGTGGCCGACCTCCGCGTCTTCCAGGGTTCGCTCGCGAGTTTTCACGCAGTTGAGGAAGTTGCGTTTTTCGTTTTCACGAACAAAGGGGAATTCCTCGGGTTTCACCTCCGCCGATAGAATCG